>JALZHT010000018.1 GCA_030860645.1 Acidobacteriota bacterium | reverse complement strand
CTACTACTGGCAGCGGATGTCGAAGCACCTCAGACTGACGGCGCGGTTCGTGCGCCAACACCTGCCGCCGCCCCGCCTCAGGATGTTCAAGTGGCTGACGGCTCCGCAAAAGTGATAAGCGGTCAGGCCATCGGCACAGCCCCGCCCCTCACTAGGGAACGTGCCCCAGGGGCGGTGCGCCCACCTTTCGCACGCACCCCCAACTGATTCGCCGGGGCCGCCGCGTTACCTGCCCATCCTGCGGCGGCCCCGCCCGGCACAGCCCGCACCCGCCTAGCGAGCGTGCCACCGGATGAGCGCCTGGGGAGGTTGTGCCCATCCGCCCTAACTGATCACTTCTCGGCGAGCCGGGCGCCGGTCAGCGTCTACAACCTCGACAGGATGCCTCCGGCATCTCAGTGCTGCTTAGACCTGCGGGCGAGGAGGCGCGCGACCGTTTCGGCGATCAGGGGCATGTCTCCCGGCTTCCTGAGGAAAGCGTTGGCCCCGGCCCGCCGCGCCGGCATCTCCACGTCGTCGCCGGAGAGCATGATGATTGGCGTCTGCTGCCTATGAGCGAGGGTCCGCGTCCGCCGTATCAACTCAATCCCGTTTAAGCCCGGCAATTTGTTGTCGATAATCAGCACGTCGTAGCGAGCGCCACCGGCGAGTTTCTCAAGCGCAATGGAGCCGTCGGCACAGGTCTCGACAGACCAGCCCTCATCACCCAAAGTCATCTGCACCGCATCGGACACCGTCGCCTCGTCCTCGACGTGCAGGATTGAGACTGCGCGGGTGTCGGGGCAATCTACCTCGTCGCGGAACATCAAGCTGCTCCGGCGGGGCTCGACCGGCGTCCGCAGGTGTGCCAGAGCCTTGTGCCGCCCCTTGTGTAGCATAGCGTCGAGGCTCCGGCGCTCAATGCCGAGCAGTTGCGCCGCACGCGCCACGACGCCGCCCGCCTCGCGCAGAGCCCGCTCAATTAATCGAGCTTCGAAGCGGAGCACTGCGTCGTAGAGGTTGAAGCCCTTCCACGTCGGGGGCTCAGGGTGAGCACCGACTAGGTGGAACACGCGGCGGGAGGCGGTTAGCAGGCGGTCTTTAGCGTCCCGATTCTCGGAGTCGGAAAGCAGTTCCGCGGCGCGGACGTATGTGGCACTTAGATCGCGCGGCGGAAGTTGCTCGGCTAACTCCTCAAGGATGGTGAGCGCGGCCAGCCCTGCGCTTTCTGAGTCGCCCGCGTTATGTGCCACCTCGACGGCACGTTGCAATGTCAGGCGCGCCACCTTGTGGCTACCCATCCGAGCGAGGGCGATCCCATGGGTGATCAAGGCCTCGGCTAGCAGCGATTGTTCGCCGCCACGTTCGAGAGTCTGGACGGCCGACCGGACGAGCCTTTCGGCTTCAGGGATACGGCCCTCAGCCAGCAGAACCTTCGCGCGTGTATCGTCTATTTGGGCAGTGTGAACACTGTCCTTCAGGCTGGTGAAGAGGGCTTGGGCGCGGTTTAGGTGCTGGTGAGCTTGTGCGAAATCCTTGATGATGCTGAATAGGAACCCGAGATTATTTTCGACGCAGGCTTGATAACGCGTGTGCCCGGCCTGCTCGAAGTGATAACTGGCAGCCGCGTACTCGATAAGCGCGCGGTCTATGTCACCGAGATTTCTCAGGACGAAACCGAATTGGTTATGAAACTTCCCCCTGTGCGCGTGGTTGCTGCTTTTCTCGAATAAAGGCGCAGCCTCAATGTCCAGATGGAGGGCGTCTGTGAACCTCTTCGCTGACCCTTCGACAATCGCGAGTCGAAGCAAAGCAATGGCTCTAACTTCGCTGTCGGCTTCAACAGTTAGCCGGTCTAAGGCTTCCCGCAACATGACGCGGGCCTCATCGAATGAGCCTTGCCGCCAATAGCAGTAACCGATTTCGGTCCGCGCCTCTGCTACTTTCCTAGAGTCCCGTAATGCCTCAAACTTCCTAATGCTTTCGCTAATCAGGTTCTTGGCCGTCTCCTGCGCCCCCTCAATCTGCTTGACGCTGCCAATCCAGCCCGTGAGCACCCCGGCTCGTAAGAGCACTTCAGCCGCCGTCGCCTCGTCCAAGTCGTCTAAGACTGGGCGCTCGCCGACGCGGGACCACAGTTCGCCCATTGCCGCGCGCGCAGCGTTATAGTTCCCTACGTCCTCTAGCTCCTTAGCGAGTTGGCATCGGAGTTGCGCCCGCTCGTTGTGGGTAAGTGATGGATCAGCTATTCGGTGGAGTAGCTGACTGGAAATGCTCATGTGAGGGCACCTCTCTACGCGCCAGACGGATAGGTCCCGGCGCATGCGGTAAGGCGTATCCGAACGCGGCAGGGTGCTAAGATGCGCCATCGCAACTCGTCCCGGGCGGACAGGCTAGGACTTCACTCCCGCCCGCCCCTTCTCACAACCGGTAAGACCTAATTCAGGAGAACAACATGAAAAGCTTGCGCCAACTCTGCGTTTCGTCAGTGTGCATGCTTGCGCTTGCTGTGCCTGCCTTTGCAGGAGAAATACAGACCGGAATCGCGACCCCGCCGCCTGCACAGACTGTCACGGCGGCCGGCGAGATTCAGACCGGCGTTGCGGGGCAAATAGAGAGTGGTAGCGGTGAGGCTACCGCCGCCGATTCAGTCGCGGAGATCGCGCTGAATCTGCTCCAGAGCGTGCTGTCGCTGTTCTAAGTGGCCTGCGCAGTCCCGCGTATCCTTAGCTGCCGTGAGTAGAAACCACTGGCGGCTTAGTATTAGTGTGCTTGTGCGAGCTTAGGACTTCGCCGGAAGCCGAGAAGCGCAAGGAGGCCCGGCGTAGTAGCGCGAACGGGGCGAGATTACGACGCTGCAATACCTGATGCAATAGAATTTTCAGTCTAGATGTTTCAATTAACTAGACTTACGGCACGTTGCGATGGATGCAGCGCACTCTATCTTGATCTAATGAAATCTGGGGCCTCGAAAGAGGTGAAATGAGAGTGTGAAGTTCAGCGATATCTGGATTTGATTGGATGAGAGGAACAGATGACTAGGCGCTCCAATAGGCCTAGGAGAGTTAAAAGCACAAGCTAATCCTTTACTCAGAAATTGCCCGCCGCGAGTCTACCTCCCATTAACCTTCTCTCAGGCGGAGATTCGCTAGGCGCAGTTTGGCCTCAATATGTCTGAGGCAGACTGCGCTGTAATTGCAGCAACGCCTCCTAAGTTCAATAGAACCATCAGACATTTCTTCTTTGCGGATTTCACCGGCCCCGGCTGCCGCCGCCGCTACGCGGGCGAGAAGGCGTAGTCCTGCCCGGTTCGTGTGACGGGCGCGTTGGGTTCCGAACAGGGATGAGCTCCCGCACCAGGCGTACGGGAGTCACTGTTTGTACGGTTCGCGGTGGCTCACTGAGCCTCGTCACGCCCCTAGTTTCGACCAGCCACGTGTTGCCTCTCGTCGAACCGGGCGGGGCCGGCATTCCCTCGATGCGATTATCGATCGCTCTCCAGTTCGGGGCGGCCCCCCTGCGCACCGCCGCGACCGCGAGCCGGGCGTACTCCGACCTGTGTCTTTCTTCTTCCCGCGCCAGCGAACGCGGGCCGCTCTGGTTGTGCAGCACGGAGATCCGCCTATCACGCTCCTCCGGCGAGAGGAGGGCCATCTGCACGCACTTCTCGATGGTGCGTGCCTTACGGCTACCCTCGGCCTCATGTTTGCCCGACAAAATCTCACTCACGTCAATCCCCCGCTCAAGGGTACGGGTGTTGATGCTTACGTCGCCGAGCTTGAGCCTGATGGCCGGGGCCGCCCGCCCGTCGCCGCCCGCCACTTCGACTTCGATCCCGGCCTTGTCGAGACGACGTTGAAGTCGTTCGACCGACGGCGAGTCAGCCGCCGCCAGCACCCACGCGGCGCGCAGGCGCTCGGCCGTCTCGATAGTTTCGGCCACCGTCCGTTTGGCGCGCTCGTGGGCACTCCCCTCCGAGAACCGGATCTGCTCGGGCCTCAACCCCTGCCCCTTAACCGCATCTAGGTACTGCCGGGCCAATCGCTCGGATTCTTCCCTGACCTTCTGTGGCTCGCGTAACTGATCGAGGTCCAGCCGGGTGAAGACCTCCGCAGAGTACTGCCCGTCTGCTCTCGTTATCGCCTCGTTCAGCTTCGCGATCTTCTCGTCCGTCAGCTTCCGGATTCTTTCGACCCTGGCCCGCTCCAAGCTCTGCTCCGCTGTGTCCAGAACGGCGAAAAGCTTCTCCCGATCCTTTTCCGGGGCGCGGTGGGAGAACTCACGGATGTGCGTGATCTGCTCGCTAGTCCAACGCGGCTCGCGGACGAGCTGCTGAGAGACGAACCGCTGGAGATTTGCCGACTCCGTTCTTTCCGCCAGCGGCACCCTCGCCGTGGGTGGCTCCGCCAAGCCTGCCCCGTCGCGAACCCACCGCGCGAACTCTAGGGCCTCCCGCCTCTCGACTGCCTCCTGGCGCGCGAGATCAAGCCTCTCCGGCGAGACTTCCCGCATCCCGGCGGCTAATGAGCGTGTCTCGGCCAGCACCACTATGTTGGGGAGTCTCGCAACCCACTGCTCGTCGAACGGGCGCGTCGCGTCGGGTTTATCAGGGGCGGAGATGCCGCGCGTTTCTGTAAGCGGAGGCGCGTCGTACGCCTGTAGACTCCGCTGCGACATCCGCGCCACCTCCCTGTTGGTCGGACGCCTCTCGCCCGAGGCGAAGTCACTAACGGCCTGAAGGTGGGCGCGCGCCTGCTCATCCCGCACCGCGCCTTCCGCGGACAGCAGCGTCCGAATCCTCCCCACATCCCCCGCGCTCAACGCCGGCGGCGCCGCAACGCCTTCGGCCCCCGCGCGGTAGTCTCGCAAGACCTCCTTGGTCGCCTCGTGGTACTCGCGGGCGCGTAGGTAAGTCTTGGCGTGGTGACGCAGACGCTCGTCGCGGACGCACTGAAGGGACCGTCGCATGTCCTGGCTGCTCCAGCCCCCTGAGGCCCACTCGTCGAACAGGCGGCAGTACATTCTCGCTTCGGTCTCGCGGCCGGACGGGGCGGGGCGCGCTTGCGCGTCGGCCTCTGAAAGACGCCCGTCCTGCGGTGCCGTCCTGAGACGAAGCTCCTGCTCGTGCACGGCCACCTGGGCCATGACCTCTCGGCCCCACCCCTCCGCGAATTCGCGTCTTAATGCATCACGCTCGGCAGGCCGGTCGACTAGCTCGTACTCGTGGACGTGCCGGAGGAGTGTCGCGTCAAGGGTGCGCTCGGCGATGTTGCGCATCTCTTCCAACTGACGCGTGTTGTGGAGGGGATGTTCGATTGTGGAGAGCCCCGCCTCCCTGCGGTTCTCGACCGTCTTCTCCCAAGCCGCGCGGTGCTGCTCGTGACTCAGTTCGGCCTCCTCTAACTCCTGTAAAAGAAGCTGCCGGCGCGCCTCCACCTCCTCGCGCACCCTGGCTTCGAGGGCGCGCAGCTCAGCTTCCCTCCTCTCCCGCTCTTCCGCGCGGCGCGCGTCCTCTTTGCCGTCTCGCTGACGCTCCAACAGACGCCGTTCCACGGCGATTCTGTGCAGGGACCTCTGTCGCCCCTCCACCTCGACCTCCGCGTGTTGCGGGGCGGTTTCGAGTGCCCTCAGTCGGAAACTCACGTCCCTGAGCCGCGCCTCGGCGTGAAACGTCTTTCCCCACAGTTCGGCGCACTCCCACTTGGAACGGCGGCGCGCCACGGGTGCGGCCCGCCTCCTGGGCTCCAACTCTCCGCCGTTCGCCTCTCTTCCACGCCTCTCCTTCCGCTGCCTCCGCTCGCCGAGTTCGTCGTACAGGTGTCGCGCGCGGAAGGGCATCGCCGGCGGGCGCTCGCCCTTCGCCAGGGCCGCTTGGGCGCGTGCCTTTTTGGCGTTCCACTCCTCTTTCTTGGCCCTGTATTCTTCGAGGAGGGACGGGTCGCCGACCTGCTCGGCGTAGTAGCCGACATACTTCTCGCCCAGTTCATTGAAGCGGTCAACCCACCGCCCGTCCACCTTCTCCCTACCGACGTGCAACTTGAGATTGTTGATTTGCAGCGCGCTCACCCATGTGTGGGGGTGGGGATGTCCCGTGTCCCTGTGGATGTTAGCCATGGCACGGCATAAGGGGAGCTCTTCCGCAAAGAGTCTGACGAGGGGGCGCTTGATCTCCCGGTTTGAGAGCGGGCGGTCGGGCGACGCGAGGAGACTGTAGTACTCGCGGGGCCTTCCTCTCGTGCCGTAGTGTTGTGACAACCACTTTATCTTCTGGCTGTCGAGGGCGACGAAGGTGCGAAGCCGGAGCATTAGCGTCTCGGCGTCAACGTGGGACGGCGGCTTGGGGGCGTATAACGCTTTGCCGCGCTCATCGAACAGCCTCTCTGACCTGTCCCTTACCCCGCCGCCCGTACCATAGACGCGCGCCCTGATCGCTTCGATGGCCGGCCCGGGGTCGGTCACGTACTCGGGGATGTTGATCAGGAGCAGGGGGGAATCCTCGCTCAGGAGGTAGGCGGCTGGATTATCAGCCACGGAAGGCCCGCCCCGCGTCTCGTCGGCGCTGACTCTTTCTCGCTGCCGCCCTTGAGCCCCCTCAGTTTCGTGGTCTGCTAACCCGGCTTCTAGTTCGCGGCCGGGGTGCTCGCCCATATCACGTTCAGGCCCGTCGCGCCCTTCGCGCTCCGCCATCAGGCGCTCCTGTTCGTCGCGGACCATGGTGCGCGTCGGGTAATCGAAGGCCGACGCACCACCCCCCCGTCCGGCCTGGAAGTTAAAGAAGGTCATTCGTGACTGCCCTACCTTCCTCGCGTCCCGGGTGAGAGCTTCGGACCTAATATGGCTTGCACCAGCGCCAGCACCTCTTTCGACTGAGCCGCCTGCTCCAGCAACGCCTCCTGAGCCGAGGTGTTTTTATCCTTCTTCAACTTCCCCAACGCCTGTGCCGTGATTTTGCTCTGGACTCCCAGCTGGAAGGTCAAAATTTCCAGCGCTTGCAGCTCCCAGGGCGAAAGGCCGCCCTCCGCATTCCGCAGCGGACTTTCGACGAAAAAAGCGGACATCTCTCGGTAGCCGTTGGACTCTGCCAAGCCCTCCAACCGACGCGCGACAGCCTCGTCGTAAACCCTAACCGTGTAGCGCCTGACCGGCTTTCTTTTCTGCTTTTTCGAGACGGCCATTTTTGCCCTAAAAATCCACTTTCTACGGCGAGCGAGTTTCGGTGACGTCACCCTGCGATTGTTCGCTGCCGATGAAACATGATTTTATCAGTCAGTTGAAAAATTAACAACTGTGTTGTACTATTTTAGTCAACTTGATAAAAAACAGGCCAGAGTGTCAATTGAAAGAATGCTGATAGTTTTTAAGATGGCGGGCAAGAGGGAGGAAATATCAAAGTGAATCCCAATATCTAAGGCTTCTGTCCTGTCCCAATGAAAGCCAAAGCTCGAAGCCCTGTCGTCATGGAGAAGAGGACAAAATTTCGCCGTCGTTGTGTCAGATGGAAGGTCAGAAGTGAGGAGTAAAACGAAGGTCATCAGTTCGCGGTGGGTTTCAGTTGAGAGGCTAAATGTACCTCCGCATCACCAGGATTTATTTCCCTTAGGTCGAGACTGGTCAATGCTGCGCGCGAGTTTCGAGCGGCACGGCTACAGGCCGGAGTATCCCATTGTCGCCCGTGAGGGGGAGGGCGGCGGCGAGGCGCTTGAGATTGTATGCGGAGTCGGACGGTACACGGTCGCCCTGGAGCGCGGGATGCGACGCGTGCCTGTAGTTATCCGAGGCTTCAGCGGAGATTCCGAGGCCCTCGTTTACGCCGTCGAAGACAATCTTTTCTCCCGAGCTGCGGCGGCCCCGATCAGCACCGTGCACGCCATCGTGCTCGCGTGGTCTTTAGAAGCGTGGGGGGAGAAGTACTCTGCCAAGCGCATGCGGGAGGCGCTGCGCGTGAGCGAGTCGACCTACTGGCGTGCCGTCGGGAGTCTCGACGTAACCCTCAAAGAGGTCATCGCCCGACACCCGGAACTCGAAGGGATGGACGTCTCGCGCCAGGTGGCGACGATCATCCGGCGCGGCCTGTGCCCCTCTTTCACGCGGTTCTTCTCGGGTGAGGTCGAAGTAAACACTTACCACTCATCACGCCCGGAGACCAGTAATAAGGCAGTAGCCCGACCACCGAAAGCGGCGGCCCCTCCCCCTAACTGGCGGGCGCGAAAAACGGGTAAGGGCAAAGGCTCTGGCAATGGGGATGCGCCCTCACTTTTTGATCTGACCTAGCGGTTCGCTGGCATCGGATCAAAGAAGAGAACCGTTCGAGCACGTAGCTTGAGGAGTATTGAAATGGAGAAAAGTAGGCCCAGAAAAACCGGCGGCACCCGCGGCGAGTCGACGAGTCTGACGCTCGGCCGCTATTGGTCGCAGTTCAGGAGGTACGCGGAGAAAAACCCTAAGAAGGCCCTGGCCACCTTGCTGGCCGCCACATACGCATTCATCACCGGCGTCGGCAAGCTGATGGTCATCATGTACCTCGGCCGTATCGGGGAGGCGCCCTTCGACACGGACGCCGGGCAATACGCCTTTCCACTGTTTGTCATAGGGCTGACCATCTGCTTCCTACTATCCGCGCTCGTTTTTTACTTCGGTTACACGGGCAGCATCCTGTCGATGTTCATCCAGGAGAACAAGTCCCTCCAGTCGCTGGTCTCCCCCAAGGGCAGGAGAACGACCGCCGGGCAGTTCAGGAAGAGAATGCTCCTCTTCTTCGGGCCGCTGGCCGCGGCGGTGCTGGCGTTCAACTTCTGCCTCTGGGCGCAGCTCACTCCCTCCACGTCCTGGCACTTGAACCGGATGGGCCAGCTCGCCGTGTTCCTCGCCGGCGTCTCGATGTGCCTGGCCTTCTGCTCCGCAGTCGAGGTGTACGGCGTGAAGGAGTCACTCAAGGATGCCCTCACTTACGTCACCGGCCTCGTCTCCGGCTTCGTCTTCTTCGGCGCCCCGGCCCTTCTGCTGTACGTCCTCGCACTCGGTAGGGACGAGCCGGTCAACCTCCTCGAGATGCTGGCCGCGCAGTTAATGATCCTCCTCCTGAATCTGGCGATCCATCGGTCGATGACCACGGCCGGGCAGATGGCTGACTGCCTCAAAGCGGGGGCCCTGGCTCTCGCCCTCGCTTTCTTCGTGTTGGGGCTCTGGGAGGTGTTCCCGAAGGGCGCGGTGCGCATGTACGGACTGGGAAACATGAGCGATGTGACACTCAGTGTAGATCGCCAGGGGCGCGCAGTGTTGGAGGCGGCGGACGTCCCCGTGCAATGCCGGCAGGACGGGGAGCATTGCACCGCGCGGGGGCTCGACCTCCGGCTGAAGACCCGCACGACCTATTACCTGAGCTACAGAACTGACGACGGCAGGATAACCCGCTTCGAGATGCCGCGGGCCGAGGGGACGGAGATCATTTCCACCGACGCCGGCGCAGCTGAGACGGGCGGGCCGGAAGTCGGCAGGCGGTGACTCACCCCGGCCTCACTCGTCGATGCGCTTCGAGATGCGTTCGCTGAACTTGTCGCGCTTGATGGAGACGCTCTCCACGTAGACGCGCGTCGTCGCCTGGTCTTCGTGGTCGAGGGCCTCCTGCGTCTCCAGCAGCGAGCCCGTCTCCTCCGAGACCATCCGCGCGAACGTGTGCCGCGTCATGTGGTTGTGGATGTGATCGAGGCCGGCCTCCCTGGCGTAGCGCTTCAGGTTTTTGACGAAGGCGTGTGAGGTGAGCGGCGCGCCCGGCCGCCCCGCCCGGTCGTGGCGCGTCCACAGGGGCCGCTCGGAGTTAAGCACGCCGCGGCGGCCGCTCGCCTCCAGGTAATCGAAGAGCGCGGCGCGCACCACGGGGTCGCGCAGCTCGCACGCGAGATACCGCCCGCCCTTAATCCGGTAGCGGACGATCAAGACCTCTTCCTTCGCGCCGCCCCGCGCCACTTCCCTCACCTGCACGTCCGAGCCGCGGAGCGAGATCACCTCGCTCCGGCGCCGCCCCGTTTTGACGTACCACTGCAACAGCGCGTAGTCGCGCTTCTCGACGACGTTACCGGCCCCGGCAGCCTTAGCTCTGACGAACGCGACGAGGGAGCGCAGTTCGTCGTCCAGAAGCGCCTTCGTCCGAGCAGTCCGGTACGGCTTAGGCTTCCTGGGCCGGGCGAGTGCCACCGGGTTAACCGTGAGTTGTTCGCCGAGCGGCGTGTTCGCCATCGCCCAGCGGAAGAATGACGACAGGAAGGACGTCCGGAGGTAGATGGTGGAGGCCGTGATGCCCCGCCCCTCCATCTCCGCCTGCCAGGCTTTGACGTCCGGCGGCCCGACCTCCCAAGGCTCGACCCGGCTGTGGGCGAAGAAGGAGATCACCACTTTTGACTTGTCGTGAATGAGGTCGGCGCGGCGTTCGAGCGTCTGGTCGGTCGTGGACTCGGCCCAGAGTTGCGCGGCGGAGCGGATCAGCGGGTGCGCGTCCCGGCCGTCGACTGTTAGGAGGGCGGTCTCTACTTTCATTTCGTGAAGATGCCGGGTTGGCTTCGCCCCCTCAACCCGTACACCGGGATGGCTTCCGGGGTTTGGGATTCGAAGGCTACCCCCCTTCGCCCCCCGCCCTTTCGGCACCCCGGTACTTTTGCAGAATCGCCGCCAGGAGTTTCGGAGAGACGTGAAAGGTGGTCCGCCGCAGGCGGCCGAGCGCTTCCGTCAGATCGAGTAAGCCGTCCTCGTAAGCCGCCACCAGGACTCCCAGCGTGCCGATGACTTTCACACCCCGCTTTTCGGCCTCTTCGCGGCCGCGCCGCTCATCGACGAGGAGAGCGCCTGCTCCCGACCGCAGCGCCAAAGAGATGGCATCTCGCTCACCGGCGTGCAAATGACCTAAACTCTCATCGGCCGCCGGCGGGTCGTTTGATATTTCAACCCAGCCCGGGAGATCGCCTACCCACGCCCGCACGGGGGCCGGGGTTTCAGGCGCGCTCAACTCTGCGTGAACGGATCGGGGGATCAGCACCCGCCCGTACAACCGCGGAAGGACGCCGGCCTGTTCTATCAGGACCAGGTAGTTGAGCGGCGAGGTGTCCGAGACGACTGTCATGCCCGGGCCAGATTCCGCGAGACGCCGAGGTCCCGCTCGAGGTCGTCCTCGGTGTAATCGAGGTAGGCCCCCGCCCCTTTGAGGAAGGCGTCCGTCTCCCACCGCGAGGCCAGGCCGAGCATCTTCTGGACTTCCGCGTGCGAGAGCTTACCGCCCCGGTAACCCTGGGCGGCCAGGGCCTCGAGCGCGACGCGCGGAAGTTCGCCCTCCTCGCCGAGCCTCCCGGCGATCTCTTCGGGCAGTTCGATTGCCACGCGGGTCATACCTTCCCCTCCCTCAAAGCGATTCCAGCCCTTATACGCCCTTTCGCGTCGGAAAGCAATGGTTACAGAAATCCCAGGTTTGTGTACCCATCATTCTTTACCGGAGCATATTATTCCATTTTATGGTAATTATTATCGCCGCCCGATGTTTCACGCGCTTAGCATGATTATGGCCTGCTCGGTCGGAGATTTTAAGCCATGAGCCCAGCCAGACGCCGCACTCGCCGTCCGGATCCGTTGGCCTCGGCGGTCGCCATCACCGGCGTACTCGACTCTTTGCGCTCTTCCCTGCCAGACATTATCCCTCAGTCACAGAAGAATTTGCTGCGCATGCTCCAGGCCGTCAGGGGGCTCTACCTGCGCCAGCCGACCGATACCAAACGCGGCCGGCCGGCTCGCTTCCCCCGCGAGCACCTGCTCCGGGTAGACTCCACCCTGCGGGCGCTACTCGCGCGTGAAACATCGATCGGGGTGCGTAGCTTCGTCGGCCAATACCTGCCGATTCTCGACTTCCCGCGCGACGTGCGTGAGCCCCTCGAGAGGGGCGAGATCAACCTCTTCGAGGCTCATCAGCTCGCACGGCTCACCGCTAAACGTCTCGGCTGCACGGACGGCGAGGCGCGCACTCACCGGCGCAAACTGCTGGAGGCGCACCTATTGAGGCAGGAACCTGGCTCACGGCTCCGGGAGAGGGTCAAGAAGGCTCTGGGCGAGTTGCGGGAACCCGGGGCGGCCGAAACCGAGGTGGTGGCCGTCGCCAAGGCGGATGAGCTGCTGGAGGCAGACCCGCTCGACTCAAGCCACCTCTTCTTCGAAGAATTACGCAGGATTGGGCGCGCCTTGCGGGAGATCAGGCCGGAAGAGCTGGTGGACGAGGACGTGGAGGAATTGATGCCGGCCGTCGACCAAGTGAGCCTCGCGCTGCTACACATCGAGAGACGGAGGCAGAGGCGGCTGGAAGGGGCGCAAAAACTCAGAATTTAGCGACTCATTAACCTCAAGCGCTGGTATGAGAAATGTCGTCAGGTAGTTTCACGGAAGGTTAAACTATTGATTTCATTTCCCTTCTTCGGGCGTGAGTTTCTCGTGTCTGCAGCGGGCTACCCCCTTCTCGTAGCCCTCGGGGTACCACATCCCCGTGCCGAAGCAGTCAGGACATTGCGAGGCATCTACTTTCCGGTCCGGTGTAGCCACCATCGAATCAGTACTCTCCGCTTCGATCTGCCGCTTCTCTTTCTTCCATAGCCGTCTACGAAGGTGCTCAGCTAAAAAGGCCGGGACGCTGGAAACGGTGGTGCGGCCGGCGGCAATTTTCAGCTCCGTCGCCAGCACGTCGGCCAGTTCCCCCCAGCGCTGGGATTCTGCGGGTGACAGCTCTCTGCCAGTGATCTCCTTCGCTACCCTTTTCATCGTGGCGACGAAAGTGGCGAGAGCCTCATCATCATCAGTTCTCTCAGTATTAGTCTTAAAAGAAGTCTTGACCCCGCCGGAAACAGTTGATTCTAAAGGTGGATTGGTCACGTGGGGTGACCCCAAATTTTGGGGGTGGGGTGACCCCGAATTTTGGCGTAACTCCCCCTCAGGTGGGGTGACCCCCTGTAAGGTGGGGTCAGGTGGGGTGACCCCACGTGACCGCACGAAAAGCCCGGATGTCTCCTCCGGCAGTAAAACCTCGTAGAGCGCGCCGTCGTTCTGCCCCCGCTCCCACGAAGAGATGATCAGCCCGACGGCTGAGAAGTAGCGCAAGTGAGCGTCAATGGTTTTGGCGTTGCGGATGCCGGACCAGTCACTCAGTTCGCGCTTGGTCGCCCGAATGCTTTTGGCAGGAACCACGGCACCGCGGGTGCGGATGTAGAGCGCGTCATAGAGCTTCTTACTCGATCCGGGAAAAATGCCGGCCGGCAGGGCGACCCGGTCGAGACTGTTAGCACGTTTATTAAAATCCCTTTGCGGGGCAGTTGGTAAGGTGGGGTTAGGTGGGGTGACCCCCCGTGACGTGGCGTCAGGTGGGGCGACCCTCTTAGACGTCTCTACGGGAAGCGACGGCTCCTCATCATATTCCGCTAAATGGCTAGCGAGAGCGGGTTTACGCTTCGGCGGCGGCTCCAGCGCTTTATCGAGCGTCTCTGCGAGCAGCTTCCGGTCGGATTTCTTCATCGCCTAAGACCTCTTTGATTTCCTTCACGAGCTTACGGAACGCGAAACTGGCGGGGGATTCGGGATGTGATTCGGCGACCGTCTTCAACGTGGCCGTCGCCTCTTCGACCGCGACCAACCGCGGGACTGTCGTCTGGAGCACGTAGTCCTCGCCGAATCTGGCGAGGACTCGCTCACGCACCTCTTTATCGAGCTTCTGGCGGGCCGTGAACTTCGTCGAGAGTGCCATGACCTGCATCTCGGGCGAGAATTTCTTGCTGATGCGCGTCACTTTACGCAGGAGCTGCTTGATCCCCACCAGAGAGAACAGCCCGGTGTCGATGGGAACGATCGTCAGGTCGCTCATCGCTAGGGCGTTGAGCGTCGGAGTGCCTAGGTTCGGCGGGGTGTCGATGACGCAGTAGTCGTAATTGGCCTGCGCAGGCTCCATCTTCTCCTTCAGCAGTAATTCGCGAGAATCCAGGGCGGAGATGATGGCCTCGGCCTCGTCGTCGATACAGCAGGGAATCAGGTCAAGGCGCGGGCGCGGGTGCACCAAGTACTCAGTAAAATCGCCCCGGTCGTCGAGCATCAGCCGGAGGGTGGTACGTCGAGCTTCCTCTAGTTCTTCGAGGTCCACGCCGAAGGCAATCGAGAGGTTACCTTGTTGATCGAGATCGACCGCCAGCACCCGCGACCCGGACGAGGCCAACGCCCCGGCGACGTTGAGGGCGACAGTGGTTTTCGCGCAGCCGCCCTTATGGTTCGCAAAAACGATAGTCTTCATGCGGCCTTTTCCCTCATACCCAGCAGCGAATCAACCTCCGCGCGGCTGACCAGCTTGACCCGCCTGTCGAGCGGGTTGTCGAAAGTGCGGAGGAATCCGTCTTTGATCAGCTGAGCCATCTTCATCGGGCTCACGCCCATCAGCTTCCGCGCCGCCGTCACCTTGATGAGATCGTCGGGCCTGTTTGCCTGCATACTCCTGCCTCCCAAGAGGATGAATCTGGTGAACAATACTGAAAGTTTCGGACATAGTCAATATTAATTCGATTCAATTCGATTCGCTCTCAGGTGAGGGAAGTGGCGGAACGGTCTATCACAGAGATGGTGACGAAGCAAACGATGGGGTGGTTTGTATCTATAACTGCCGAAGTGTGAGTAGGGATAACTGAGAATTATCCCGCAATGATTCAGAGTTCTCACTACTCAATCATCGTCCCGTTCCACAGCAATGAGCGACTTTTGCGATTTTGCCTTAACACGCTCCTCACGACTGTTCCCGCTGAAGTCGAAAAGATCGTAGTTTTGAATAACCATCGGACGGACGAACTGCCGGCTGATATCGACACCTCCCACTTCCGTGTCATACGACACGATGAGAGCCTCGGCTACTCTCACGCGGCCAACGCCGGCGCGAGTGTGGCGCGCGGTAGAACCCTCATCTTCTGTGACGCCGACACGTTCTATGCGGGCAACTGGTTCTCCGCCCTCACCAGCTTTCACCGCAACACCCCTAACATCGGACTCGCGAGTTCACGACTTCTCGACCCGCGCACGGGGCGCGTGCTCGATTTCGGTATCGCCTTCACTAAGTACAACGCCCCGCACCCCCAGAGGGACGTGCGGGCCGACGACCCGTCCGTCAACCGCGCCCGGTCGGTCCAAGCCGCATGCTCCGCGAACATGATCATTGAGGCGGATCTGTTCTCCCACGTCGGCACGTTCGACGAGGAGCTTCATAACGCCTACATGGACCTTGACCTTTGCCTCCGCCTTAAAGAGCTCGGAAGGGACTGCTGGGTTACCAGCCAGTCCACGGTATTTCATCGAGGCGATTCGGCGCACACCCACCGCGGCGCATACTGGGCCGACGTCAAGGCCATGTTCGCCTCGAAAAACGCCGGGCGTATCGAACAGGACATGGAGCGTTACTTCCGCGAGAGCCTGACCTCATTCCGGAGTTCACACGGATTCGCCTCCGGATACCTCCTGGTAGACCTGTCGAGCGTAATCGACCGCGCGTGGCACTACGAATTGTTGAGGGAATACGTCGAGCTTATTTCCGCCTACGATTATTCGCCGGTGGGGCGGGACCTGCCGCTCCTTTCCCTTATCGATCATCTCGGCGTGAATGTTTTGGAATCCCGCGCGGCGCTCCTGTACTTTGTCGACCGGTTCATCTCTCTCCAGGGGAATCGCATGTGGCTCGACATGCGGCGTAGGCCGGACGACCTGATCATCGACCGGAACGCCAACGTCGCGCTGCTCTCGGAGGTGGTAAGTGGCGTCCGTTGACCTCTCCACCGCCCGTAGGCTCATTGCGAATATGAAGACGTTTGGCGGTCAGCCTGTTCATGTGACTTCGATCTACGACCACCATAACGAGGAGAAGTGCTTCCGGGTAGAAATCGGCGACGGCTCGCCCGGATACAAGGTTCGTTTCGCGACCGCCACGAGCAGACATTCAGTGGCGAGAGAACACGAGGCGCTCCGCATCCTACGGCAACATGAAGTCGCGTGGGCGCCCCGCATCTGTGAATTCCGAGCCGACGAACCGGCCTATCTTGTTACCGCGTACGCAGAAGGCGTGAGCCTGGACAAAGAGCTGAGTTGGGTCCCGCACGCAGAGTCCATCTTCACCGGCCTCGGGCAACTTCTGGGCGACATTCACGAGATCAACGGCGATTATTACGGCCACCTCAGTGGCCCGCCGTATGCTTCGTGGCAGGCGTTCGTTGACGTGCGCTTCTGGCGGCACGTCCTGCCGCTAGTCAGGGCAGGGTTCATTAGCGAGAACGACCTCCGCAGAATCCGCGCCCTCTATGACGGAGCGCGTGACGCCCTCGATGAAGTCCGCCCGATACTCCTACATGGTGACGTGAAACCAGCCAACATTGTCTTCGACGCCAGCCGGGGTAGAACTGTCTTAGTGGACTTCGAGCTGGCGCGGTTCGGCGACGTGGATTTCGAATGGTCAAAACTTTACAGGCTCGCCTTACGCTGGCCGGAATACCGTAGACTCATCGCCGAGCCCACTCTAAGCAGAGTTTCTTTCGACCAGGCGCGCGGCCGGGCCGGCGATGCAAAACTTCTGCTGTATGAGGTCTATCACGCGTGCTCATTTCTGGATTTCGAGCTGGAGACGGGACTCCCCAGTCCACACTACCGGCTGAGCGATTTGGCCGAGCTGCTCCGTGCCGTCCGCTCGCACGAGGCATAACCGGATCAACACCCCTCAAGGTACGGGCAGGTTATAGCGGCCGTCGTCGAACGTCGCGGTGGGCTCGTAGCGGGCCAGCCAATCGTCGAAGGCGGACGGCGCCATCGTAATAATCGACTCGACGGCCCGTCGGATGCGTGCATTTCGGATCAGCAGAACCTCGTCTTGCGGTAGTACCCCCCCGGACAGGCGCAGTTGGAGGGCTAAGTCTTCGAAGAACGGCTCGTAACGTTCCTCCATCCGGGCGTCGGTAAGGACTTTCGCCAGTTGCTCTAAGGCGGCTCTTAAACATCCTGCGGCACTCTGCCCGTTGTTACTAACCAGATAGAGCTTGGCCCGCGTATAAAAGACGACCCAGTACGACCGCAGGGCGCGGGTAGTGACGGCGCGGTCCTCGGCCATATCCACCCACCGCATCAAATCTTTCGGGTCTGCCCCATTACCCCAAGCCAGCTCCGCGACGACCCGCAGCAGCAGCAGCTTCACCTCGTGGAACGGCGTCAGCGTACGGCGGCTGTAACGGATGCCTTCTTCAATAATCTCTATCGCTTCGCCCCGACGGCGGGCCAGAACCTGCAATTCTCCGCTGTGCAGAAGGGCCGAAGCGCGTTCCTTACCGACGGACGGCTCGGTCGCCGCCTCACGCTCAAAAACTTCTAGTGCGGCCTCCCACTTCTGCCTTAATTCGTCGTTATACCGGCGGAACCCGTGATAGATGTAACCCCAGTCAATGTAGTTCTTGTAAGTGAGACGCGGGTCGCCTAACGACTGGGCGATTCGCAGGGAATCGCGCGCGCTCCTTTCCGCGGCCTCCAGGTCATGAATCGTCTTCAGCGCAACGCAGAGCCGGTTAAGCAGAAGCCCCCGGGCCAGCATGCGTGCCGTCTCGGCCTTGAATTGAAAATTGGGGAGGTCTGACAGCGCGGACTCAAGCAGCGAGAGGGTTTCGCCGTCGCGGTGGAGCGCAAAGAAGGAGTTCACATGGTCGTGGACAAAACCGAAGTAGTCCTCTCCACAGGCGAGGTAATGCGCGCGGCGCGGCACTCTCAGGGTGTAAGCGTTTTGGAACGCCGCCGCGGCAGTCTCGAAGGCCACATGCCTCTTCAACTCCTGGCACAACGTGTTGATGACGCGCAACTCCGTGCCGGGGTCTACGGCAAGATTGGGGCGGTTGAATATTCCGAGCAGTGAGGGCGTCGCGCGTTGGCGGGCGGGGCCGACGACGCTCTTGTCGATGATGACGGCGGCGATCTTCCAAAGGTCTTCGTCCCGGAATTCGCCGAGGGAGTCGCGCAGCATCGCATCCTGAAACGGGTAACCGCCGGAGTACCCGGCGGCGTCCACCGCCGCGAGGAGCTGTCGGGCGAACGCGGCGGGCACCTCACGGTAGAGATCGGTGAAGTACAGGTAGTGCTGCCTGTGATGGAACCGCACCTCGTTCGACTCGGTAATGTCTACGATGCCAAGGTCTAAGAGTGTGTGTATGTCCTCGCGTGTGATGCCGAGTTGACGGGCTATTGCCATCGGCATGCTGATCAACTCCGCGAGGGCTCTCACCAGGGACACGGCGCCCGCCTGTAACCTTCCGCTGAGGAAGCTCCATCTCTTCGCAATCAGCTCACGGATGCGGCCAGGGAGGCTTTCAATCGCGCCGTGAAAACGCTCGATGTCGGCGACGTACAGGCGCCCGGCCGTCAGTCCGAGCCCACCTCGATCCGCCGCGTACTGCAAGGCCTGCTCTAAAAAGAGTGGCCGCGTGCCGACACGGTCGATGATCAGCGTGGACGTGTCCGGGTGGGTAACAGTGAAACGCTCCTCGCGCGTTCCCGAGATGTCGCCGGCCAAGGCTTCGTCTAGGTAGCGCCGTGCATCCTCTTCCGTGAAGCCCTCAACGTGCACAGTAAACACGCAGTCGGGCTCGTCGGCCGCGAGTGCCTTCAGCCGACCACTCAGCCCGGCGGCCGGCATCTCGCCTGTTAAGACATCGGTGTTCAACCCCATCACCCACACGTTGCGCGCCGGCGTATTACGCGTTTCTGTGACGGCCGCGTTGATTAAGGCTATCGCGTCGGCGTCCAAGAACTGCATGTTATCGATCACGACGGCGGCCTTACGTGTTGCCAAGAGGCTGAGAACCGTGCGGATAGAGCACTCTCTATTCTGCGAAGGGCGGGAGGCATCGCAGTAAAGCAGGTCAAGAAGCGTCTGGTCGCCGCCGCCGGCGGCAAAGCCGGTGTCGGCGGCGGCCGGCCGTACCACCTGGTCGAGCATCGGCAGTTTGCAGATCGTCGAAGCGAGTTTCCTGACGAAGTTGTCGAACGACGAGTTGCGCTCGTCCTCGCCGTTGAACATGAACACCAGGAAGCCCCGTCCGAGCAGTTCGTCCCGGAATTCGCGCAACAGCCGGCTCTTACCAGTCCCGCTTTGGCCGTGCAGGTGAAAGTAAACCGGCTTGTCTCTCGCGCTCACCCGTTGCTTGAACGCGGCCAGAGAGGCATGTTGGCGCGCCCCGATAAGCGGCACGGCCAGGATAGAAGAGACCTCGATGGGCTCCAGACGAAGGGCCCTGGGCGGCTCGCCTTCGACCTCGGCGGTTACACTCGGCGCGGCGAGTCGTCCGGAGCGGCGCGCGCGAAAATAGAACCGGTGGAAGAGGGACCCTCCTGGTTCCAGCGTGAAAGGAATTGACGGGTCGGTGGCCGGGGGCTCTTGGTTGAAGAGCCAGAAGCGATCCACCAAGTCCGCCGGGTCGAGGCGTATCCTGCCGGAAACAGGCGGTGCGTTGACGCCCTCGTTACTAACTAGGACGTCAACGCTGAACGTGCTGAGGAGACTCAGGTATATGTCGCGGTCGTCCTGCTCTGCGACGCCGCCGACGTGATATTCAATGTCGGGGTCTTGCGATAACCGCGCAGACGCGGTGACGTTGTGGAGTGGAGGCAGGTCGGGGACGGAGATCGTCGGGAAGAGTGTCCGCGCGTCTGAGTCCGTCAGGATTAAATGCTCAAGCTTCTCATCATCGAAGACGCGGATTGTGCGCTTCGTTAGCGAAGCGAACTGGCTCAGATACCACCGCGCGTTCTTGTTCAGCTTGCTGTACGAGAAGAGGAGAATGACGCGTGCGTCATCGAGCAGCGCCATGATTAGAGTCGGGCTGACTACATTTATGGAGATTGGGTCCTTGTAAGCCTTACACTCGGCCCACCTTCGCTCCTCACCACTCTGCTGATAGAAGTCCTTCTTGCCGTCCCACGAATATTTAGTCTGGTGCCACTTGCCCGGATAGAGTTTCGGAAGAATAGTTTCCACTAGGCGCTCGAACTTTACCCCATCGAAACGCCCGTCGGGCAATTCAAAAGATTTCCAGTGTTCTTGCGTGAGATAGCGCATTAAATAATTCTCAGTTATCCCTACTCACACTTCGGCAGTTATAGATACAAACCACCCCATCGTTTGCTTCGTCACCATCTCTGTGATAGACCGTTCCGCCACTTCCCTCACCTGAGAGCGAATC
>JALZHT010000293.1 GCA_030860645.1 Acidobacteriota bacterium | reverse complement strand
GCCGATCATGATCCCGCCGGCGATGCCTAACCCGCGGCCCACCGCCCCGCCCACTTTCTCGCCCCGGTGCGGCTCCTCGGTTTCGAGGGTCAATACCTTTTCTTCGACCTCCCGGTCGGAAGCGCCCGGGGTGAGGAGCGTGAGGTGCTCGTCTGCGATGCCTATCGCGCGCAGGCGCTCGGCGGCGCGCTCGGCGTCGGGGCGTGAATCGAAGATGCCGGCGGTGGTTATCATGTTCGGCCTCCCTCGCAATTCTCCGCGGAGAATATGTGCACGTTCGCCGTGTCCCTCCTACCCCCATCGGCGACGGCCCCGCGCTGCGGCTTCGCACTCTCAGCACACGTCGCTGAAAAACCGCTTGACGGCGGACGCGACGAGCGGCGCGACCGAGGCTACGCGCAGCGACGGCCAGCCCTTTTCTCCGGGGGCCAATGTGTCGGTCACGAGGATTTCACACACGGCCTCGCGCGTCAGTCTCTCCCTCGCCGCGCCGACGAACAGCCCGTGCGTGGCGGCGACGAAAATCTCCGGCCGCGCCCCCGCGTCGAGCAGCGCCCCGACGCTCTCGCCGATGGTACTGCCGGTCGAGATCATGTCGTCGAGGATGAGGCACGGGCGGCCGCGCACCTCGCCCGCCAGGTGCGTCACGCGCGTCTGCGTCCCGCTCTCGCGCCGCTTGTGCAGGACGACGACCGGCGCGTCGAGGCGGCTCGCGAATTCAGTTGCCATCTTCACGCGCCCCGCGTCCGGCGAGACGACGGCCGTCCCCTCCGGCAGGCGTTCGCGCAGGGCGTCGGCGAGCACCCCGACCGCCGTCAGGTTATCGACGGGGACGCGGAAGAAGCCCTCGGCCTGCGGCGTGTGGAGGTCGACCGTCACCACGTGGCCGATCCCGACCGCCTGCATCAGGTCGGCGACCATGCTCGCCGCGATTGGCTCTCGCCGCCCGTCGCGCTTGTCCGAGCGCGCGTAGCCGAAGTAGGGCACGACCGCCGTGACGCGCGCGGCCGAGGCCCGGCGGCAGGCGTCGGCGAAGGCCAACAGCTCCATGAGGTGTTCGTTGACTGGAGGCCCCGTCGGCTGCACGATGAAGACTTCGCGGCCCCTCACCGGCTCATCGAGCCGGACGGACACCTCGCCGTCGGGGAAGCGTTCGACCGCGCGCTCGCCGAGGCTCACGCCGAGTTCAGCGCCGACTGCCGCGGCCAAGTCCGGGTTGGCCGTGCCGGCGAAGATGGTAAATTTATACGCCATCTCGGGCTCGCGCCCTCAGTTCGTCGCGGCGGGCTGGGGGGTGGCACCTCCCACGCCGGAGCCGCGTAGTTCGGGAGTCGGGCCGCCGAGTTCGGGTCGCACACCTTCGTCCGGCAGCACCTTTACTGAACCTGTTCGGGGTCAAGCCGTAACGGGAGGCTTCGCCACCCCGGTATGAGGCGGCGCAACTCCCGGTCAAGCCCCCGCGGGTCGAGCGGCTTCGTGATGTAGGCGTCACACCCGGCTTCGAGCGCCGCCTCTCTCATCCCGTAGGTGTCGAAGGCCGTGACGGCCAAGATCAGCACCCCGTCGCACACGCCCTTCAGCTCGCGGATCCTCTGCGCTGCCATCAGCCCGTCCATCCGCGGCACATTCAGGTCGAGCAGGATCAGGCCGGGGCAGACGCGTCGCGCCGCCTCGACGGCCTCCTCGCCGTCGGCGGCCTCGGCCACGGCGCAGCCCCGCGCCTCCACCAGTCGCCGGAACATCGCGCGGCTGTCTTCGTAGTCGTCAACGACTAGGACGGTCAGCCATGCCGCGGTCGCACTCGTACTCATCGTCGGGCTTCCTCGCCGGGGAATGATCTCGCGGGGGAAGGGGGCGGGGGTTGCTGGAGGGACGTGTGTTGTTATAGCAGAGGCGCGTTTGGTCGGGCAATGTCAGGCCACGCGGCACTAGCCGTCTCCCCGCGCGGCCGTCTCGAAAAGTTGCCCGGTCTAACGAGAGCGTCGTCCGTCCCGTTCCCAGGCGCGGGCGCGCGCTATGGTCCGCTAGCGCACTTTTACAACATAACGGCAACGAGCCGGCCACCACCCGCCCGACAAAATGCTCTGTAATGGCTCTGCTTCGGCAAATTATGACGAGGGAGGGTTGAGTGATGAGCGCACAGGCAGTCGCACCTGTTTTGGTCGAGACACCGCAGCCGGAATACGCCCTCAAACTGCGCACGGCCCGACGGCACGCGCTCGTCGTGGACGACAACCCGGACATCACGGCCATGCTGGCGGCCGTGCTCCGGCACGCGGGCTACGAGGTCTCCACGTCCCACTCCGCGCAGGACGCGCTGGAGGCCGCGCTCGCGAAACACTTCGACGTGGTCGTCTCCGACATCGGAATGCCCGGCATGAACGGGTACGAACTGGCGCGGGCGCTGCGCGCTCTGCCGGAGTACGACGCCGTCCCGATGGTTGCGGTGACGGGCTTCGCCATGTACGACGACCGCGACCGCGCCTTGGAGGCCGGCTTCGACGCCCACCTGAGCAAGCCCATCGCCCCGTTGGACTTGACGCAGGCCATCTCCGGCATCCGGCATTGAAGCCGCCGTCGCGGCCCCGTCACTACGGAGTGCGGGGTAAACTCAGTCATATGTCTCGACCTTCGCAGGCTGCGAAGGGTTTCGGCCGCTACCTCCGCTTCCGCCCCGCCGTTCCGCCGCCAGCTTTCCTTGCCACTTCCTTGCGCGCGGCCGGCCTGCTCGCTTTTTTCGCCGCTTCCTTACCCGCCTTCTTCACCGGCTCCTTCTTCGCGGCTTTCCTGCTCTCGGCCTTCCGGCTTTCTGCCTTGACTTCCTTCTTCGCGGGCGGCGGCTCCCGAAGGGCTTTGGCCGCAGCCGAATGGCCGAGCGACTCGGCGATCAGGTCTTCGCCGGGGCGGCGGCCGTCGACGAAGGCGAAGACGTGGAAGTGGTCGCGGTTCTCCCTGAGTGCCTCGACGCGGCCCGCGTCGCGCAGCCGCGCGATGTCGGCCATCACGTGCTCCTGCTCCCCGGCAGTCATGTACCGGTAGAGGATGTCAAAAGCGAGGCCCGTCGAGTGCGGCGGCACGTCGATGCGCGTAGCGTTCGAGTTCGACTTGCTCAGCCGGTGCTGGTACTCGTCGGGCCGCACCAGCGAGGTGACGGGGAGCGGGCGCCCGAACTTCAAGCGGTACGAGTCGGCCAGCTCTTTCAACACGGCGAGCGCCTCCGGCCGCAGGTGGGCGAGCATGCGCACCTTCATCTCCCTGCGCGCGCGCGCGTCGCCGAGGTCGTACTTGCGCCCGTGGAAATCAACGGCGAGGGAGGCCAGCGCCTCGCGCTCGGCGGAGAGGTCGCGCCGCCTTTCGGCGTTCCCGTAGAAGGAGTCGAGCACCTCGGCCCTCTCCCGCTCGGCCTTGAGCGCCTGCTCCTTCTGCGCGGCCTGCGCGCGCAGCGAAGTGCGACGCGAGCGTTCTTTCTTGCCGAGAGAGTCCGCCTCCTGCTTCAGCGAGTCGATCTCTTCGCGCAGCCGCGCGGCGGACTCTTCGAGGCGCGCGGACTCGGCCGCGAGTTCCGCCTCGTCAAGGATGGCGACGCTCTCACGCGCCGGCTTGTCGTAGTGTGTGAAAGGCTCCGGGTCGGCGAGGGCTCCCACGCCGTACAGGACGTAGCTCTCAGTCGCGGTCGGCACCTCGACCAGCTCGCCCACACGGATCATCGCGGCGAGGCCGGCGTAGTCGTGCGGAGTCTCGACCTCGTGCTCCTTCCACTCGGCCACCTGGATGGCGAGGAAGCGCCGGGTGTCGCTGTAGTGGCGCAGTTGCGAAGGCACTTCGACCTTCGCCTGCCTCCCCATAGGCTCGCCGCGATCCTCCGTCACTCTCTGCGCCGCCAGGTGCCACGGGGTTTGCTCGGCGGCGGCCGACGACGCGGGCACGGGGTCTAAGGCCGAGGGCGCCCACACCCTGCGCGGCCCCCTCGGGCCACCCAGCAGCAGCACGGCCGCCGCCACGGCGCCCAGCGCAAAGCCGCTGAACGCAACTCCCCCTGTCCTTCTTCTTTCATTCACGCGAGGTTTTCCCCTTAATGCGGAAAGGGCTCGGCGGGCGGGCGCTCGGCCGGGCGCTCGACTCGTCAAGCCGGTGAGCATCTTTGATGTCGCGCGGGGTCGAAAAGTACGCCATGCCCTGAACGAGGAATTGCCGACCTGTCCTGACTTATCGGGGCGCGGCCGGCAGAGCGACGGAAAAGAGGGCGGGCCTGCCAGGCGACGGGGCCGTTAAAATTCAGCCGATACTCAACCCTTTGAAAATATTCCCTAAATCGCCCTTTTTCTCTGAAAAGCAACAGTCACACAACCTCGCCGTAACCATCCCCTCGCGTTTGATGTTTACCGTTAATGACTAAGCGAGTCACCCCTTGCGGAAGGGGACGGACAGGGTGCCGCCTGAGGGGGCACCCTGTTTTCTAATGCGGGCCACACGACTTGCCCCCTCGGCGGGCCGCGGAAGCGGGACAGCGAGACGCCGATCCTGTTCTACTCGGCGCGCGCCCTGCACGAGGAGCGCGCAGAGGCTTTGAGCGCGGGCGCGAGCGACTACCTGGTCAAACCCGACGACACCCTCAATATCCCTGAACACGCCGCGAAGTGGATCGGCCCACCGGGAAGCTGAGTCGCCCGGGGCGACAAGAACTCGGGTTGATATGCCGGCGGGTGTATCATGGGGCATCCCAAGAGGAAGGAGACCGCTTCATGAGGAAGCACTACATCCACGCCCTGCTGCTCGCCGCGCTGGCGCTCGGCGGCTGCCGGCAGGCGGCGCAGCCCGACGTGAGCTCACAGAAAGTCGGGGCCGCGAACACCCCGGCGGCTGACCGCGCGGGCTCGCAG
>JALZHT010000292.1 GCA_030860645.1 Acidobacteriota bacterium | reverse complement strand
TCTCACGCCCGCCGCGCGCGCCGCCGCGCGCGCCGAGCTAGACACGCCGGACGCGGCGGTCGTGATCATCCTGGTCGGGCGGATGGAGACGCTGAAAGGCCACGCCGTGCACCTCGAAGCGCTCGGGCTGTTGAAGGGCGTGCCCGGCTGGGTCTGCTGGCAAATCGGCGGCGCGCAGCGCGACTCCGAGATCGAATACGTGGACGGGTTGAAGAGGCTCGCCGTCAGACTCGGCATCGGCGAGCGCGTCCGCTTCGCGGGCGAGCGCCCGGACATCCCGCGCCTGCTCGCCGCCGCAGACATCTACTGCCAGCCGAACACGCGCCCCGAATCCTTCGGCCTGACCTTCATCGAGGCCATGCTCGCGCGCCTGCCCGTCGTCACCACCGACATCGGCGGCGCGCGCGAGATCGTTGACGCCTCCTGCGGCCTCCTCGTCCCGCCCGGCGACGTGCGCGCGCTGGCGCGGGCGTTGCGCACGCTGATCGAAGACCCGGCCGGGCGCGACGCCCTCAGCGGCGAAAGCCCCGCGCGTCCGCGAGAACTCTGTGACCCGGCGGGACAGTTGTCGCTTCTTTACGAATCGCTGAAGAGTATTTCTGGATGTTAAAGCTTGAGTCCATCAGAATACGAATCCGCGGCGACAGGCAGACCAGGCTCCTGGTCGTCGCCCTCCTGTCCCTGTATTCGATCTATCTTCTTCAGATGATGAGCCCGCTCAGGTTGAGTCCTGACGCAGTCGTGTACCTGTCAATGGCGTCTTCGGCGGCGGAAGGGAAGGGCTTCCTTTACGAAGGCCAGGTCACGCATTTCCCGATTGGATATCCGCTGATAATCATTGCCCTTGAGCGCCTGGGCGCGGGGGCGTCGTGGGCGTTCATCGGGTTAAATTGTCTATTCCTGGCGCTGGGGCTGATTGCGAGTTACGCAGTGCTACGTGAGGGGCTAGGACTCGGCCGAAGGCTGACGGTGTCCCTGTGCTGCATGACGTTATTATCGTCGGTGGTTATCACCCACGCAGTCATGCCGCTGAGTGATGTGATCTTTTTCGGGCTCTCCGCTCCCTGCACGGTGCTGCTGCTGCGGGCGCGGCAGCAACGCGGCACGAAGGGCTGGTTGATGGTGGCGGCGGCCACACTCCTCGTCGGCGCGTGTGTCACCGTCCGCTCGGTAGGGATAGCCCTTGCGCCAGCGCTGATGTTCGCCTGTCTGCCGGCGGGAACAAGTTACAAGTCGCTCCGGGCCGCCGCCCTGGCACGTCGAAAAAGGTCGGTCGTGCTTTTGACAGTAGGATGTTGCGCTCTCGTCGCGGGCGGCGCGTTGTTGGCTCGAACGGAGTATGTCCGCGGGGCCTTCAATGCCTACACAGACGGGGGCGTTGCGACTGCGGTCACGATCCTGAATTACAGGGCGGCGGATTGGGGCGAGCTGGTGGCGAACATGCGGATCGCCGCGCTGGAGAGTCCGTTGCGGCTGGGATTCAAATTTGCGGGTCTCATCGCGCTCTGTGCCTTCCTTTACTCCCTGTACCGTAGGCGTCACAGGCTCGGGGTGGTCGAAATTTACGTTCTAACTTTCACGGCGTTGCTTTTGGCCTGGCCCTACACGGACGGAAGGCTCTGGCTCCCCATCCTCCCGCTGTTGATGGGGCTGCTCGCCTTGTCCGTCCGGGAAGTAATGTGGCGAGTCCCGTGGTTGAGGGCAGCCGTGGGGGCCTACCTGATATGGTTCATATTCGCAGGGTCGGTGGCGCTGTGGAGAAGCACGCAAGTGTCTTTATCTGGTCACGGCCGCGGCAATCTAGACGCCAGCGCGCTTTCTGTCGTGAAGCGTTTTTCGAGCCGGCAGTGAATCTCTTTATCAATCGCCGTCCGCAGGCACCGTGGCGTCTGAGCGATAGCGGGTGGGCCGGGGAGTTCTTACTTGAGCAGCAAGTTCGATTCGGCGAAACCGTCGGGGCGTAAGGGCGGGGGACGCGGGGACGCGCCGTGGGTGCTCGTCGCCGGCGGCTTCCATCATCACGGGGGGATGGATAAGCCTAACGCCGCGCTCGCCTCGTACCTCCTGCGGCGCGGCACGCCGCTGCACCTGGTCGCTCACCACGTCTCTCCGGAATTCACCGGGCACCCGCTGGTCACTCTCCACCTCGTCCCGCGCCGCGCCGGGTCGTTCTTCCTGGGCGAGCAACTGCTCGCGCGCCGCGGCCGCGCGGTCGCCGAGAAGGTCACGTCGGAGTGGGCGGGGGCGCGCGTCGTCGTGAATGGCGGTAACTGCGTGTGGCCGGATGTCAACTGGGTACATTACGTCCATCACGCCTGGCGGCCCGCAGCGCGGGTCGTCCCGGCCTGGGTCGGGGTGAAGAACGCCCTCGCCCGAGTGGCGGCGCTGAGGGGCGAGCGGCGGGCACTCGGCGCGGCCCGCCTCGTCATCGCAAATTCGGCCCGGACACGCAGAGACCTGATTGAGAAGGTGGGCGTGAGACCTGAGCGGGTGCGGGCCGTGTATTACGGCGCGGGCGCGGGCCTCACCCCGGTGACGCCGGGGGAGCGGGCGGCGGCGCGGGCGTGGCTGAAGGTGCCGGGCGAGCGCCCGCTGGCCGTTTTCGTCGGCGCCATCGGGCACGACTTGAGGAAGGGGCTGGACACGCTCGTCGCGGCGTGGAAGATTCTTTGCTCGCGCGACGGGGAGGCCCGCCTGATCGTCGCGGGCGGCGGGCGCGCCCTCGGCGAGTGGCGCGCGCGCGTCGGCGCGGAAGGCTTGTCGGAGCGGATTACATTCCTCGGCTTCAGTGAGCGCATCGCCGAACTTTTGGCCGCCGCAGACCTGCTCGTCAGCCCCGTGCGCTACGAGGCCTACGGGTTGAACGTGCAGGAGGCAATCTGCCGCGGGGTGCCGGCGCTCGTGAGTGGCGGCGCGGGCGCGGCGGAACATTACACGCCCGACCTCTCGGAGATGCTCCTCCCGAACCCGGACGACGCGGGCGAGCTGGCTGCGAGACTCCTCCGCTGGCGGTACGAGATTGACGATTGGAAGCGGCGCTTCGCCCCGCTGGGCGAGAGGCTCCGGCGGCACACCTGGATAGACATGGCCGCGGAACTTGTTTCCGTAATCGAAGGCGAAGGGCGCGCGCCGGTCGCCGGGCGATCCTTCGTCCCGCTCGCCCGCGGCGCGCACGAGTTCTGAGACGCGCGCGGCGGCGTGCGCGTTGCGAGTTGATCCGAGATGGCGGCATCCCTAACCGTAGAGGCGCGCCTGAAGAGGTCTCTGGTGGACGTGAAGCAGCCGGTCTGGTTGATCGGGGCGTTCATCCTCGTCCAGTTCCTCTGGGGCGCGCTCATGTTCCTGCCGGGCGCGCAGTCATTCCGCATGTACGTCCGCGCCCTGCCTTACCTTTCGAGCCTCGCGCTGTTCGCCTTCTACTACGGCGGTCGGAAGCGCTATCAACTCCCCGCCGCGGGCAAACTCGTCACGCTCACGCTCCTGCTGTTGATCGTCAACCTCGCGCACCCGGAAACACAACTGCCGCCCGGGGTCGCCCACTGCGCATTCCAGTTAAGTATCGTCGCGCCGGTCTTCTGGGCGGGGAAGGGGGTCAGAAGCCCGCAACTGCTGAACAAGCTGCTCCTGATTATCTTCGCGGCCAACTCGCTTAACGCCCTCGTCGGTCTGCTCCAGGTCTACTTCCCGCAACACTTCATGCCGCCGGAGTTCAGCGCCCTGGCAGAGAGCCTGACCTCGGGGCACGTCGAGGCTTTAACCTACGAGGGGGCGAGCGGGCAGAAGATCATCCGCCCGCCGGGGCTGAGCGACCTGCCGGGCGGGGCTGCCGTCGCCGGGATGACGGCGGGCATCATGGGCGTCGCCTTCTACCTGCGCCGGGAATGGCGGCTCCGGGCGCGTCTCCTCTGCCTGGCGATGGCGGGCGTCGGGATGGTGACGCTCTACCTGACGCAGGTGCGCGCCTTCTTCCTGATGATGGTCTTCGCCCTCGCCGCGCTCTGCGCCGTCGTGGTCAGGCGCGGGCAGCGCTGGGAGGGCCTCCAGATCGCTCTGATAAGCCTCTGCCTGATTGTAGGCTCGTTCACCTGGGCGCTGGCTATCGGGGGGGACGCCGTCTCCGGGCGCTTCGTCAGCATCGCCGACGAGGGGCTGATCTCAAGCGTCAGGACTAACCGCGGGCACTTCGCCGAGTACACGCTGAACCACCTTCTTTACGAGTACCCGCTGGGCGCGGGCCTCGGCCGCTGGGGCATGATGGCGGTCTACTTCGCCGACCCGCACGCGCTCGACGCCCCCGAGCCTATCCACGTCGAGATTCAGATGACGGGCTGGCTGCTCGACGGCGGGGTCTTGATGTGGCTGTTTTACGGGGCGGCACTCGCCGCCGCGCTGCGCTACGCCTACCGCCAGTCGGTCTCGGCGGCCGACCGTGAAACGCTCCAGGCGGCGCGGATCGTGTTCTGCTTCCTCTTGATCATCGCGGGCGTTTCCTTCGCGGGGCCGGCCTTCAACACCCAGCTCGGCATCCAGTTCTGGTTCCTGTTCGCCGCCCTGCACGGGGCGCAGGCGCGGCTGTCTCCGCGCCAAACCAGGTGGCAGCGGGCCGACCCGGCGGTTCACGGTCAAGAGACTCTTTCTTAAAGGGCGGGCGATGGGGCGGACGAAGAGGTTCATCGGGGGGGTCGGCTACGGCTACGCCAACCAGGTCGTGGTCACGTTGACGGGGCTGTGGCTGACGCCGTTCCTGCTCGGCCGCGTCGGGCAGCACGACTACGGGCTGTGGCTCGTCGGCGCGCAGGTCATGGCCTACCTGATGCTGGCGGACTTCGGCGTGGTGGCGCTCCTGCCGCGCGAGACGGCCTTCGCCACGGGGCGCGCGGGCGCGGGCGGTGACCG
>JALZHT010000291.1 GCA_030860645.1 Acidobacteriota bacterium | reverse complement strand
ACCGTCGGCCGCGCGAAGCCGGGAATCTCCGCGTAAGGGATCGCCACCGCCTCCTCGACCTCCTCGGCGAACGCGCCGAGGCCGCTCCCCAGGACGAGCGCCGTCCGCACGTCGCGGCCCGCGCGCGCGTGCTCGAAGCGCGCCGCGTGCTCGGCGCGCTCGTACAGGGTCTCTGGCGGCGGGTGATCCATCGGGAAAGTAGACCGTAGCCGGTAGAAAAACTTTCGTCGTCGAATCGTCCGGGCGGCGGCGCAGCGGTCGTCCTGCGGGGCCTACCGGCTACGGTCTACTCTTTCTTCTTCTCGTCCTTGAAGAGGATGTTAAAGGCTAACATGATAGCGCCTACCGCGGCGATTAGGAAGAAGATGATGGCGATGGCCGGGTAGCCGAAGATGGTGAAGGTGGTCTCGACCCGCATCATCAGCGCCGCGCCGACGATGAGCGCCGCCAGCAGCAGCCCCAGCGTGATCCGGTTGGCGACCTTCTGGATGCCCTCGATGAGGCGCACCTCGTCTATGGCGTCGACCTTCACCTCCAGCCCCCTCGTCGTCACCGTGTCGAGGAGCTGGTTGACGCGGCCGGGGAACTTGTCCAGAAACTCCTTCAGCTCCAGCACCGTCCCGTAGAGGCTCGCGGGCGAGACGCTCTTGCGCAGGCGCTGCTGCATGATGGTGTCGGCGTAGCTGCGGATGGCGAAGTTCGGGTCGAACTGCGGGTCGAGCGTGTGGACGACCTGGTCGAGGTTGAGGAGCGCCTTCGCGATCATCGTGAACTCGACGGGGAGGCGGAAGTTCGACTCGCCCGCGATCTGCTGGATGCGGAGCACGATGCGCCCGGAGTTGAGCTGTTCGAGCTGCGTGTTCTGGTGCTGCATGACCAGGTCGGAGACCTGCTGGCGGAACGTCTTCTGGTCGTACTTGTCCTTCGGCTCGCCCATCCGCTCGGCGAGGTCGGCCGTCTCCTCGCCGCGCCCCTCGCTGATGGCTAAGAGGAGTTGGAGCAGGGTCTCCTGGAAGCGGGGGCTGACGCGGCCGACCATGCCGAGGTCAATGAGCGCGATCCGGCGGTCTTCGGTGAGGAAGACGTTGCCGGGGTGCGGGTCGGCGTGGAAGAAGCCGTCAATGAGGATTTGCTGGAGGTACGCCTGGAACAGACGCTCGGCGAGCCGGTAGCCGTCGAGGTCGAGCTTGGTGAGCGGCGACAGCTCCGTGATCTTGCGGCCGCGCACGTAGTCCATCGTGAGCACGCGCGCCGTGGTGTAGTCGTCTATGGCGCGCGGCACGACGATCTCCTCGAAGTCGCGCAGGTTGTCGGCGAAGGTGGCGAGGTTGCGCGCCTCCTGCCGGTAGTCCAGCTCGCGCAGGAGCGTCTTGCGCAGCTCTTCGAGGATGGTCGCGAACTCGTAGCGGCGGCCGGCCTCGGTGTGGCTGTCGAGGAACTCGGCGATGTCGGCGAGGACTTCGAGGTCTTTCGACATCTGCTCGCGGATGTCGGGGCGCTGCACCTTGACGACGACGGCGCGCCCGTCCCTCATCAGCGCGCGGTGCACCTGCCCGAGCGAGGCGGCCGCGACGGGCTCCGACTCGAACTCCGCGAACGCCTTCGACATCCGCACGCCCAGCTCGGCCGAGACGATCTGCTCGACCTCGGCGAAGGAGAACGGCTCGACCTTGTCTTGCAGGCGCGCGAGCGCGTCGAGGTAGGGCTGCGGCAGGAGGTCGGCGCGGGTCGAGAGGAGCTGCGCGAGCTTGATGAAGGTCGGCCCCATCTTCTCGACATCGGCCGACAGCTCCTCCATCTTCGCCGGCGAGACCTGCACCTCGCCCTCGGCCGGCGCGCCCTCGATGGCCTCCTCCAGCCCCGCGTGCTGCACCAGGTCGCGCCGCCCGTACTTCATCAGCAGCGACGCGATGTCCTTGTAACGCCTCAGGTGTTCGGGTTTGAGCGAGAGACCCATAAGCAAGCAACTAGACAGTATTCAGTAGACAGCAGTCGGTAGAAAACTTTCGTCGGCGAATCGTCGGCCCGGCGGCGTCAGCCTCCGCAACGCGGGGGCTATTGACTACTGACTACTGCATTTTATCTATCTTTCCTTCTGGTACGGAATGCCCAGCGCCCGCGGGGCGCGCGACTGGCCGATGAAGCCGGCGAGGACGATAATCGTCAGGAGGTACGGGATGATCTGGATGAACTGGTTCGGTATCTCCTCGCCGCCCCAGAGGGGGACGCCCTGGAGCTGGATGGCGACGGCCTCGGTGAAGCCGAAGAGCAGGCACGCGAGCATCGTCTGGACGGGCCGCCACTTGCCGAAGATGAGCGCCGCGAGGGCGATGAAGCCGCGGCCCGCCGTCATGTTGCGCGTGAACAGAGACGACTGGCCGATGGAGAGGTACGCCCCGCCGACGCCGGCCAGCGCGCCCGACAGGAGCACCGCCGCGTAGCGCATCCGCGTCACGCTGACGCCCGCCGCGTCGGCCGCCCCCGGGTTCTCGCCCACCGCCCGCAGCCGCAGCCCGAACGGCGTCCGGTTGAGCACGTGCCACGTCACGGGCACGAGCAGGAAGGCGACGACGACCGGCGTCCACGGCAGCAGGTTCTCCCTCGGGATCTGCGGCGTCGAGCCTGACGAGAGGAAGAACGCGCCGCTCAGCAGCGCCGGGACGCCGAACATCAGGACGTTGATGGCCGTCCCCGAAACGACCTGGTCGGCCTCGAAGCGGATGCACGCGACGGCGTGGATCGCCGCCACCGCCATCCCCGCCAGGATGCCCGCCGCGAGACCCGCCCACGGGCTGCCCGCGTAGTGCGTCACGGCCGCCGCCGTGAACGCGCCCGCCAGCATCAAGCCTTCGAGCGCGATGTTGATGACGCCCGAGCGCTCCGAGTACAAGCCGCCCAGAGCCGCCAGCAGCAGCGGCGTCGCCAGCCGGATCGCCGAGAACAGCAGCGAGAGGTTGAGAATGTCCATAAGCAGTTTTCAGCTCTCGGTTTTCAGTTTTCTCGCTTTCGCGCCCCGGGTGATTTCAGATCCAGCAACCGACATCGCCCGCCGCTCAAACCGAAAACCGTTTCACACCTTCGAGCGCCGCAGCAGGTTGTAGCGGCCGAAGAGGGCGCGCGCTCCGGCCTCGGCCGCGACGAAGAGGATGACGAGCGCCTGCAAGACCTGGATGAGGTCTTTGCTGACGCGCTCGGTGAAGGCGTCGACGGCGATGCTGCCGCGGTTGAGCGCGCCGAAGAGCAGCGCCGCGAAGAAGACGCCGGCCGGGTGGTTGCGCCCGAGCAGCGCCACCGCGATCCCCGTGAACCCGTAGTTGTCCGAGAAGCCCTCGTAGTAGCGGTAGCGGTAGCCCATCACCTCGTTGACGGCCACCATCCCGGCCAAGCCCCCCGAGACGGCCATCGCGAGGACGATCTGCCGCGTCGTCGAGATGCCGCCGTACTCGGCCGCGGTCGGGTTCGCGCCCGTCGCGCGAATCTCGTAGCCCCACTTCGTGCGCCACAGGAAGTAGTAGACCAGCACGCACGCGAGGATGGCGAGGACGAAGGCGACGTTGACCGGGATGCGCTCGGGAAGCCCCGGGATGAAACTCCCGAGGCGCGCGACGTGCGCCGCCTCGCCGATGGGGACGGTCTGCAAAATCGGGTCGCCCGGCGCTTTGAAGTGGTACTGCGTGAAGTAGCTGGCGAGCGCGACGGCGATGAAGTTGAGCATGATCGTCGTGATCACCTCGTGCGCCCCGAACTTCGCCTTGAGGTAGCCCGGCACCGCGCCCCACGCCGCCCCGACCGCGACCGCCGCCAGCACGCACAGCGGCACGAGCAGGACGGCCGGCAGGCTCGCCCAGCCGTACGCCACCGGCTTCCCGAACGAGTCAATGACCGTCCCGCCGAACTTGATGCCGACCCACGCGGCGGCGAAGGCGGCCACGTAGAGCTGCCCCTCGGCCCCGATGTTCAGAAGCCCGCAGCGGAAGGCGACGGCGACGGCGAGGCCCGTGAAGATGAGCGGCGTCGCGTAGAAGAGCGTCCGCCCGATGCCGTCGGGCCACGAGAGCGCGCTGCCGATTAAAAGCCCGTAGGTCTCGAACGGGTCGTCGCCGATCAGCAGCACGACGATGCCGCCGACGACGAACGCGGCGGCCACGGCGACGAGGGGGAAGGCGAGTTGGCGGAAAAGATGCATAAGATTTTTGATTTTAGATTGTTGCTTGGCGATTGGCAGGTGTCAGTCGTCAGCCTTGTCGTAACGGAGGGCCGAAGACCGGATCAAAAATCGCCAAGCAAAAATCTAAAATTCCTTCTTGCCGCCGGTCATCAGTAGGCCGATCTCCTCGTGCGTCGCGGTCTTCGGGTCGACTTCGCCGACGATGCGGCCGTGGTAAATGACGAGCAGGCGGTCGGCGAGCGACGTGACCTCTTCGAGTTCGGCCGAGACGAGCAGGACGGCGCAGCCCTCGTCCCGGAGCGCGACGAGCTTGCGGTGGATGAACTCGATGGCCCCGATGTCAACGCCGCGCGTCGGCTGCGCGACGAGCAGGAGCTTGGGCCGCAGCTCGAACTCGCGGCCGATGATGAGTTTCTGCTGGTTGCCGCCCGAGAGGGCGCGGGCCGGGAGGTCGGGGTTGGCGGGGCGCACGTCGAAGTCGCGGATCACTTCGAGCGCGCGGCCGCGGATGCCGGCGAGGTCTAAGAGCGGCCACTGCGCGACGGCCGGCCGGCGGTAGTGGACGCCGAGGATGGAGTTCTCGGCGAGGTCGAAGTCGAGGAGGAGTCCGCGCCGGTGGCGGTCTTCCGGGACGTGCGCGATCCCCAACTCGCGCCGCGCGCGCGCGCCGGCCCGCGACACGTCGCGCCCGTCGAACTCGATTCGGCCGCTCACGCGCGCCGCCGGCA
>JALZHT010000290.1 GCA_030860645.1 Acidobacteriota bacterium | reverse complement strand
GCGCGAGGCCGACCCCGCGAGCGAGGTCTTCGTCTTCGTTGACACGGACGCGCGGCCCGGCGCGGGCTGGCTGCGCGCGCTCGTCTCGCCTTTGGCCGATGAAAGCGTCGGCGCGGCGAGCGGCTACCGCTGGTTCCTGCCCCTGCGCGGCGGCCTCGCCTCGCACCTGCGCGCCGTGTGGAACGCCTCCATCGCCTCGGCGCTCGGCGCGGACGGCCGGCGCAACTTCTGCTGGGGCGGCTCGACCGCCATCCGCCGCGAGACGTTCGAGCGTCTGAACGTCTCGGGGCGCTGGCGCGGCGCGCTCTCGGACGACTTCGCGCTGACGCGCGCGCTGCACGAGGCCGGCCGCGGAATCCGCTTCGTGCCCGCCTGCCTGACGCCCTCGCTCGAAGACTGCCGGCTCGGCGGCCTCCTCGAATTCACGACGCGGCAACTGAAAATCACGCGCGTCTACGCGCCCGGCCTGTGGGGAATCGTCCTCTTCTCGAACCTGCTCTTCGTCGTCGTCTTCTTCGGCGGCGTCGCGCTCACGGCCGCGCGCGCGGCGCTCGGTCTGAATTTCGCTTGGACGCTCGCCGCCGTCTGCGCCGTCTTCCTGCTCGGCGTGTGGAAGGCTTTCTTCCGGCTGCGGGCGGTGGCGCTCGTGCTCGAAGACTACCACCCGGAGCTGCGCGCCGGGCTGTGGGCGCACCTCACGCTGTGGCCCCTCACGGCGGCGCTCTTCCTCTACAACGCGCTGGCCGCCGGCCTCTCGCGCCGCATCACGTGGCGCGGCATCCGCTACGAATTGAAATCGCCGACCGAAACTGTCATCATCCGTGACGAAAAAGTTTCGCGTTGCGGGTTTCGAGTTTCGAGTTAAGAAGAAGACTCGGGTTTAAAATTTCGACTCTCCGTTCGAGAAAATGTCTTTAACTCGAAACCCGAAACTCGCAACGCGAAACTTTAATCTTATGTCTAACCGCGCCGTCCAACTCTACCGACTCCTGCGCTCGACGAAGCGCGAGAAGGCGCTCGGCACGGTCATCTTCTTCGTCACGTCGCGCTGCAACGCGAAGTGCGAGACCTGCTTCTACCACGAGGAGCTGAACCGGCCCGGCGACCTCTCCTTCGAGGAGATCGGGCGCGTCTCGCGCACGATGCCGCCCGTCACCGACCTCTGGCTCTCGGGCGGCGAGCCGACGCTGCGCCACGACGCCTCCGAGATCATCCAGCTCTTCGTCACCAACAACGGCGTCCGCCGCGTCATCATCCCGACCAACGGCCTCCTGAAGTCGCGCACCTCTGAGATCGTCGGACGCGCCCTCAAGGACAACCCCGGCCTGCACCTGTACCTCAACGTCGCGCTCGACGGCTACGGCGAGACGCACGACCGCGTGCGCGGCGTGCCCGGCAACTGGGGCCGCACGCTCGACTGCATCCGCGCCCTCTACCCGCTCAAAGACCTCTACGCCGAGCGCTTCCGCCTCAACGTCAACACGGTCGTCTGCGCCGAGAACTACGCCGAGGTCGAGCGCCTGTCAGACTTCCTGTGGGAGAACTTCCGGTTAGACGGCCACTACTTCAACATCGTCCGCGGCGAGACGAAGGCCGGCGACTCCATTAAGCGCGTCCCCGCGGAAGTCCTGCCCGGCCTCTACGCGCGGGCCGCCGCGCTGACGAAGCGCTACGGCGAGAGGATGTTCGCCGCGGACGACGCGGCCGCGCGCTTCGTCAAGTCGGTGGCCTACGTCGGCGCGATCACGACGCATTACCGCACGCAGCGCGCCAACTTCGGCGGCCCCGACGCGTGGCCCTTCCCGTGCACGGCCGGCGAGACGACCGCCGTCATAGACTACGACGGCGGCGTCCGCGCCTGCGAGCTGCGCGAGAGGTTCGCGTCGCTGCGCGACTACGATTGTGACTTCGGCGCGCTGTGGGCCGACGGCGCGCGCGCCGAGGAGCTTCAGGCGATTGACGGCGGCCGGGCATGCTGGTGCACGCACGTCTGCTTCATCCACGACTCGATGCGCCACTCGCGCCGCGCCCTCTTGTGGGAGGTGCCGAAGAACTACCTGACGCGCGGGAGTTGGTGAGCGGCGAACCGGCGGACTCCGCCGAGCGTTTATCTCTGTGAGGCCGTGAAGGCCGCCCGAAATCTGTTCTGTGAGGTGGCTCCGGATGAACATCTTCAAAATCATCCTCGCGCTGGTCGTGCTCTTCCTCGCCGCGCTCGGCGCGTTCGCCGTCTTCGGCCTCGTCGCCGCGCTCTTCAAGTACCTCGTCTTCTTCGGCGTCATCATCCTCGTCGGCGCGGTCGCCTACAAGGCGCTGACGAAAGGCGACCGCCGCTACGAGTACCAGCTCGGTAACGACCCGGACTCGGAACTGGCGCGGGCCGACCGGCTGCTTGAAGAGATGCGGCGCAAGCAGTTGACGAAATAGGCTCAGAAGCCCGGAGGGCTTCTGAGAGTTTCGAGTTTCGAGTTTCGAGTTTCGAGTTACAGAAATGTTTTTAACTCGAAACTCGAAACTTAGCGGAGCGTAAGTTGGCCGGCGACGACCCGAACGAGCAGCAGGAAACGACGCGGCGCAGCGGCGTGGCCTACGCCGCGGGGCTGGCGATCTTCTTCTCCGTGCTCTCGTTCATGGGCGTGGGCTGGGCGCTCGACCGCTGGCTCGGGACGGGCTGGATCATGGTCACGGGCATCGTCGTCGGGGCGGCCGTCGGCTTCTACGAGTTCATCCGGATCATGTCGAAGATCAAGTGAGGGCCGGCGGGGGCCGGTGCTCGACAGGGGCGGCGGGCGGCGTGTAAAATCGTCCGTTCCGTCATGAGTGAGAGTGCAGACAGTGGCGCGGGGGCCGGGCCGGAAGGCGACGGCGAAGACCCGCGGGCGGTCGAGCGCCGCATCTTCCGCGGGATGTGCGTGGCGGTGGCGCTGGCCGTCGTGGCGTCCGCGGCCCTCGCCCCGTGGCGGGTGACGGCGGGGCTGCTGTTGGGCGGCCTGCTCTCGCTCCTGAACCACCACTGGCTGCGCACCTCGGTGGCGGCCGTCTTCGGGGCGACGCCCGAAGGGGCGAGGCCGAAGATGCGCGCGGCGCGCTACATCTTGCGATACGTCGTCATCGCCGCCGCGGTCGCCGCCGCGTACCACTTGAATCTGGTCTCGCTCCCCGCCGCGCTCGCTGGCCTCTGCTCGTTCGTGCCGGCGGCGCTCGCGGAAGGGTTCAGGCAGTTATACTTCGCCATCGCGCGTCGAGAGGAAACTTAAAAGGATGTTCTTCTTCACCGACCCAAAGGCCGCGACCGAGGCGGGCGGGCACGCCGCGGCGGCGGCCGAGCACACGGCCGAGTCGGGCGGGCACCACACGCCGCTCATCGTCGAGTTCCTGAACCGGCAGTTCGGCGAACCCGTCCACGAGTTCCAGGTGCACAACACGAAGCCGCTGTGGGACAAGTTCTTCGGCTTCTTCGGGACGAGCGCCGAGCAGGTGTTCGGCGAGTACACGCCGGAAAACGCGATCCCCTGGTACACGGTGATGTTCGTGCTGGCGGCCGTCTTCACGCTCGTGATGGTCTGGATTCTGAAGCCGCGGCGGCTCTCGGAGGACGCGCCGGCCGACAGCCAGTTGACGCTCGAAGCCGGCATCCTGGCGATCCGCAACCTGCTCGTCGAGAACGTCGGGCGGCACGGGTTGAAATATTTCCCCGTCGTCGCCACCTTCGCCGCGCTCATCCTGATCTCGAATCTGATGGGCCTCGTGCCGGGGCTAATGTCGCCGACGGCCTCGACCTCCGTCACCTTCGCGCTCGGCATCACCTCGTTCGTCTACTACAACGCCATCGGCATCAAGGAGAACGGGCTGTTCGGCCACCTGAAGCACTTCGCCGGGCCGATCCCGTGGCTCGCCTTCCTGATGTTCCCCATCGAGCTGGTCAGCAACTTCGTGCGCCCGCTCTCGCTCGGCATCCGCCTCTTCGGTAACATCTTCGGCGACGAGCAGATTCTGGGGACGATCTCCGGGCTGGTGGCCTGGATTCTGCCGGTGCTCATCATGCCGCTGAGCCTCTTCGTGGCCTTCATGCAGACGTTCATCTTCGTGCTGCTCTCGATCATCTACATCAGCGAGGTGGTACACGAGCCGCACGAGGAGGGGCACGGCGAGCACGCGCGCGGCCACGCCGAGGGCGGCATCGTGACCGCCCCGGCGCACTCGTAAGTTTCGGCTTTTTGTACGTTCGCTCTGTTGACAGAGAGTGCGACTCCGAGCGGCGCGGGCAAGCGCGCCCGCGCGCGTTGGGGCCGCAGGGACATTTACGGAAGACCGGGCGGCGGCGTTTTGCGCCCGGGCTGAACCCGCGGGGACGCCCGAGTTTGGCTTCCGCAGTTTGGAAGCCGCGCGTGCCGACATCGCAGGAGCGCCGTTGTAAGAGGGGCGGCGGATACCGGGTGGAGGCGAAATCATAAACGGCGCGCCCGCGTTCGAGGCCCGCGCGACTCTGGCCGCGGAGTCCGGTCGGCAGCGACGGGAGAGACTTCCATGAACAAACTGAGAATGGCCTTCTTCGCCGTGGTCGGCGTGCTGATGTCGGCGGCCCCGGCCCTGGCGCAGGCCGGGGCAGTGGCCGCGGACAACCAGCAGTCGGTCGACAAGTTCGCCAAGATCGCGGCGGGCTTCGGCTTCGCCATCGCGGCGGCGCTCGCGGCCATCGGCCAGTCGCGCGTCGCGGCGGCGGCGGCCGAGGGCGTCGCCCGCAACCCCGGCGCCGGCGCGCGCATCCAGACGATGATGATTCTCGGCCTCGTCTTCATCGAGACGCTGGTCCTCTTCATGCTCGTCGTCGTCTTCGGTAAGCTGTAAGCCGAAGCCGAAACAACGTAAGGCGGGCGCGCTCTCTGCGATGTCGAGAGCG
>JALZHT010000289.1 GCA_030860645.1 Acidobacteriota bacterium | reverse complement strand
GTGCTGGGGAAAGACAAACTTCTTCCCCAGCACCCGGCACCCTTTTTCGTTACTTCTTCACGAAGACGCGCTTGTTGTTGAAGGCGTTGCCGCCCCTTTCGGTGATGACTTCGATGGAGAGGGTGCCGTCGGGCCAGGCCATCCACTTGCGGGCGACGAGGACGGTCTCCGGCCCCTGCGGCGTCGTATTCGTGATCTCTTCTTCGACGATGAAGCCGCGGTCGTTCGCCATCCAGCGGCCCGACCGCTTGCCCTTCGGGGCCGGGGCGTCCGCGGGGGCGTTCGGCGGGCGCTGCGGCGTGAACTCGGCCTCCTTGCCGTCGAGCGCGTAGGCGTCCTTGACGACGCGCTCGCCGTTCGCGTCCACAATCTTCGTCTCGACGCTGACGCGGTCGCCTTCGTGGACGACCGTCATCGTCTGCTTCATCGCGGGCGGGATGCTGTGGCTGCGGCTCTGGTCGAGTTCCCAGGTGCCGGTGAAGTTGGGCCGGGCCGCGGCGAAGGCTAAGGTCGCGGCGGCGGCCGCGAGCAGGCAGGCGAGAGTCAGGAGGGGTTTGCTGCTTCTCATCTCGTGGTCTTCCTTTGCGTCGGTGGGTCAGGCTTTGGAGAAGTACTTGGCGACGGTCTCGGGCCGCGGCTTGCGCGTGGCGAGCGAGACCACGACCATCAAGAGCGACGAGACGAGCACCATCGGGACGACCGGCATGAAGCCGAAGACGCTCGTGCCCGAGGGCGTGCGCGCGAGGATTTCGGTGCCGCCGGGAGCCCAGACGACCATCGGCGGCCCCGGCGCGGGCGCGGGCGTGGTCTGCTGGAAGTAGGCGACGGCCGCGACCGCCAGCGCGACCCAGACGGTCGAGGCCAGCGCGCCCCACTTCGTCGAGCCGCGCCAGAAGAGCGCGGCCACCATCAGCGGCGAGAGCGCGGCGAAGCCGGAGAAGGCGTACTGGATGGCGATCTCGAAGATGGTCTCGGGCGCGCGCAGCGCGACGACGTAGGCGGCGATGGTCAGGATGATGACGAAGATGCGGCCCGTCTGCACCTGCACGGCCTCGCCGAACCTTCGCTTCCCGCCGTAGAAGGCGAACACGTCCTCCGTGAACATCGTCGAGAGGGCGAGGATTTGCGAGTCGCTCGCCATGACGGCGGCCATGATCCCTGCGCCGAGGATGCCGGCGAGCCAGAGCGGGGCGTAGCGGTGGAGGAGGAGGAGGATCACGTCGTCGCCGGCGGCCTGCTCGCGCACCATGTCGCGCTCGTCGGGCGTCATCTGTTTGCCCTGCTGCGCGAGCAGGCGGCGGGCCTCCTGCTTGGCGCGAATCTGCGGCACGTCGGCCACGCGGTTCGCCATCACGCCGAGGAAGACGCAGGGGAACCAGATGAGCAGGATGCAGAGCGGGTAGAAGATGACGGTCTTCTTGAACTGCACCATCCGCTTCGCCGTCAGGCAGAAGATGAGGATGTGGGGGAAGGCGATGGCCGAGAGCGGGATGAAGGTGTAGCTGAAGAAGTAGTAGGGCGAGATGCGCTCGCGCGTCAAAAGCCAGGAGGTCGCGGGCGCGGAGCCGAGCGCCTCGACCGACGCGCCGAAGCCGCCCATCCCCGCGCCGATGACCGAGACGGCGATGACGCCGAAGACGAGGAAGAGGATGGTCTGGAAGGTGTTCACCCACGCCGTGCCGCGCATCCCGCCGAAGAAGACGTAGGTCATCACCACCATCGCCACGACCGCGCCGCCGAACCAGTAGGGGACGAACCCGCCCGAGATGGCCGACAGGGTCGTCCCGCCGCCCATGATGCCGATGATGATGTAGGGGACGAGGAGGGTGGCCTGCACGGCGAAGATGACCGTGCCGATGTGCGTGCACTCCCAGCGGTCGCGGAACATCTGGACGGGCGTGATGAAGCCGTACTTCTTGCCCAAAGCCCAGACGCGCGTGCCGATGAGGAAGATCGTGAGCGGGATGACGAGGCCCGACGAGGAGGCCATCAGGCCGTAGGTGACGATGCCGTTCGTAAAGGCGTTCCCCGAAGAGCCGAGGATGGCGACGGCCGTCATGTTCGTCCCGAACAGGGACATCAGGAAGACGAAGGTGCCGAGCGAGCGGTTGGCGAGGAAGTAGTCCTCGGCCTTGTGGCTCCCCTTCGAGCGGCGGAAGGCGAAGACGCCGATGTAGACGACGGCCGCGAGGTAGATGAAGACGACGATGGCGGGAATCAACGCCGTTCACCCCCCTCCGGCCGCCGGTGCTCGACCTCTTCTTCGAGGTGCGACGGCCACGCGAACTTCACGAGCGCCCACATCAGGAGCGACGCCGCCACCGAGAAGCACCCGTGGTAGAACAGCCCGACGGGGAGGACGCCGAAGACGAGCGGCCGCGCCGTCCGCCAGAACCAAACGTCCTGGTGCAGCACGTAGAGGACGACGACCGCCAGCACGAGAAGCGCGCGTTTCATGGGGAAGGATTATCCTTGAATCGGCCACAGACCGTGTAAAAAGGTTGTAAAAATCGGCCGCCGAAGGCAGGCCCAGCGCGAGACGGCGTTGGTAGATACGAAAAGCGAAAGTTGCGGGTTTCGAGTCAAAGAATTTTTGATTTGGGATTTTTGATTGGCGATTGGAAGAGGCCGCGGCCGCCTCCTTCTTCAAATCAAAAATCAAAAATCAAAAATTCTTTGACTCGAAACTTTTATTCCCCGAGCGAGGCGTACTTGAAGAGGCGGAAGCGGTAGCGCTGCTGGTCGCGGATGTTCTTGGCGACCGCGCCGTGTAGATTTTCGTCCCACGAAGTGTACTGCGCGATGAAGCGGTCGGCCGCGGCCTTGTCGCCCTGGTACTGCACGTCCAAGACCTTCTCCAAAAGCTCGCCGACCACGTCGTGGTACTTGCCGTAGTTGATCCTCAGCCTCCCGGTCTGCCGGTCGAACGAGAGCAGGCCGCGTTCGAGGAAGAAGTTCCACTGCATGAGCTGCATGGTGTTGTAGGGCTGGTCGCGGCGCGGGCGGTTGTTCTGCAAGACGCGGTTGACGCCGCTGGCGTAGACCGCGCGGAGCTGCGCGTCGGTGTAGTAGCCCTGCTTGCGCAGCGCCTCGGCGACGTAGAGCGAGACGAGGTCGGCCTTCATCTCTTCCAGGAGGCTCGAAGCGTCCTGCAAGGCCCCGTCGAGGTCTTGGCCCGAGCGCGTCGCGTCGACGCCGAGGTAGTGGCCGACCTCGTGCCAGAGCGTGCGGTAGGAGGAGCCTTCGGAGGTCAATTCGTTCTTGTGTGCGGAAGCTGTGGCGGCGGCCCAGGCGTTGCCGGTCGCCTGGAAGATGTCGGGGTTCTGCATGATGTTGGCGCGCATCAGGATGATGCGCCCGTAGCGCCGGGCGAGGTAGTTCTCGTTCGGCAGGATGGTGGCCGTGTTGCCGCCGCGCGACTGGCCGAAGTCGGCGATCACGTCGTAGACGCCGACGGGGATGTCCTCCCTGACCTTCTTGTGCTGCTTGTAAGGGAGAGAGTCTTCGAGCGCCTGGAGGCCGCGCATCGCCTTGCGGAGCGCGTCGGTCTCCGCGCGCCGCGTGGCGAGCAGGCTCAGGGCGAAGAAGGTTTTGACGCCGTAGAGTTCGTCGTCGTAGACCTCGTAGGAGCCGATCTGCGCGTTCAGATTCTTGAAGCGGCCCGTGACCCAGGCGGCGTCGCCCGACTCGTAGTCGTCCGAGAGGAGGTCGCGCGCGCGGTTGCGGAGGTAGCGTGCGAACTCCTCGTCGTCCTTTTCGACGGCGTCGGCGGCCTCATTTAAAAGGCCGTGCGCGCGGACGAGGTCGTCGGCGTAGGCGACCGAGTAGGGCACGGCGTAGAAGCCCTTCGGGTCGGGCCGGCGCGAGAGGCTTTCGAGTTCCCGTTGCAGGCCGGGGTGGAGCGTCGAGAGCGCCGGGTGCCGGCGCAGCGCGGCGAGGTCGCGGCGCAGCGAGGCGGCGTCGGCGCGCCGGACGACGGAGCGCAGGTCGAGGATGGAGGCGCGCTTCTCGGGGCGCGCGGCGAGGAAGGCTTCGATCTCCTCGCGCTTGACGCCCCACGGGTAGACGTTCTTGCCGGGCACGGTCGGCTCGACGGGCAGGAACGGCTCGCGCTTGTTCTCCAGCGTCGTGGCAATCGGCCCCTGGAAGAGGCGGTAGAGCGTGAGCAGGTTCCGCGTCGCCGGGGGCGAGCCGGCGCGGCGGTCGAGTTGTTCGAGCGCGCGCTCGGATGACTCGGCCTCGGCGTGCCGCTGCTCCTCGTAGAGGTTCTGGAAAATCTGCCCGGCTTCGAGCAGCTTGGCGACGGCCCGGCGCTCGCCCGCGGTGAGGTGCGAGAGGTCGGGCGCGAGCCGGATGGTCTGCGTCTTCTCGACGAGAGGCCCGCTCCGCTCGACGGGCCAGTAGCCGGCGGTCGGGTTGGCGGCGGCCGCGGCGCGGCGTGATTTGACTTGCGCCATGACGGGCGTGCAGAGAAAAAGGGACAGGGCTGCGAGCAGGCAAAGAGTGTTTCTCATGACCTCGGATTAGCTCAGGTTGCGGGTTCGCGGGCTGCGAGTCCAGGGATTTTAGATTTTTGATTGGCGATTGAAAGAACAGTCCGCCTGTCTTTAAATCAAAAATCAAAAATCACTTCAACTCGAAACCCGCGAACCCGCAACTTCGTTATCTCGCTCACGCCGGGGGCGCGGCCAGGACTCCGGCCTTCTGTTTTTTGCGCGCGGCGCGCCACGTCGCCGCGCCCTCGCGGGCCAGGCGGGAGATGGTGGCGCGGTTCTCGAAGAGCAGCCGGAGCCAGGCGGCGCGCGTCATCTGCGGGAAGTAGATGCCGCGGAAGAAGAGCCGCGCCACGAGGTGGCTGACGCGGTACTGGAGGGGCCGCCCCGCGAGCGCCCCGACCGCCTGCGC
>JALZHT010000288.1 GCA_030860645.1 Acidobacteriota bacterium | reverse complement strand
GTCTAATACGGGTGCGCGCGCACCCGTATTAGACCCTTCTACGCTGCCCCGCACGCGCGCTATCTTTATTCAAGGTTGAACAACCTTCCTTGTGGATGTCGGGTGCTTACACTCCCCGCCTCGTGCCGACCCACGAAAATTTTTTTCGCCGAACAGGGCTCAGGGTCTCCCCGAACTGCGTGTTGTTATCTAAACTTCCCTCCGCCGCGCTCAGGGGCTCCAGAAGGGACCCCGAGCCGGCGGGGTGAAGCTATGATGATGATTCCAGTACCGGAGACGGTTATCGAAGATCTCGCCGAGCGGGTTAAACAGAAGCTGCTATTGGATTTCCCTCCTCCCGAGCAGCCGGACGAGGAGGTCTTGGAGATGCGGCGGAAGCTGGCCCGCATCCACGAGAAGGAGCGCATCTCCGTCGGCGAGGCCGCCCTGCTCCTCAACTGCTCGGACGGCCACATCCGCAACCTTGTCAAGCGGGCCAAGAAGAGACATTCCAAAAACCCCATCCCCTACTGTGATCTGGACGGCGTGACGGTCTTCGGCCGCGAGGCGCTGCTGGCGTGGGCCGACAGCAGGAGCGGGCAGCCGCGGGCGGACTGAGGGTCTTGCCGCGCCCCGATTGAAGCGATAGACTGCCGGCGCTTCTTTCGACTGCGACCCTACGTTGAGTGAAAGGAGCACGTAATGCCGATTAGGAAGAGAGGTAAGTTCTGCGCCTTCGAGTTCTGGCTGGACGGCCGGTATTACTCGGGGACGTTCAACGGCAAGAAGGGCTTGGAGCGTTGCGAGGACATAAACGACGCCAGATACCAGTTAGCCATCGTGCGAAAGAAAATCCGGGACGGCGAGCGCCCGGATCGCAATCGCGAGGAGTTGAAAGACTTCGCCACGTTCGTGGATCGGGTTTATCTCCCCTTCGCGAAAGCGCACCACTCGTCGCCCCGGCACGCCGAGTTCAGGTGTGAGATGCTCAAAAAGCACTTCGCGGGCAAGCGGTTCGACGAGATCACGCCGATGGCGGTCGTTCGCTTCATCGACAGACGGTTGGAGAGCAGGACCGTCAGGAAGGAAGTATTACGGGACGGCAGGAAGGTCAACAAGGAGCGCAGTCCCACCACGGTTAACAAGGAGGTGACGTTGCTCTCGTCGATCTTCCACATGGCTATCGGGGAGGGGGTCACGACCAAAAACCCGTGCGTGAATTTACCGAAGTCTACGCGGGCCAGAATCCCCGCACGGCGGAAGCGGAACAGGCGGCTTTCGCCGGACGAGGAGCGAAGGCTGTTCGACGTCGGCCTACAGGGCAGGCGCGGACATCTCTATGACATTGCGGAGATCGCGCTACTGACGGGGATGCGCAAGGGGGAGTTACTCAGGCTGGAGCCGGGGCACGTCAACCTCGGCATGAGCGTCAAGACCTTCGTAATTAAGGGTGAGAAGATCAATGTCCCGCCCAACTGGCTCATCATCACCAAGAGCAAGACCGGCAAGCCCCGCGTGATCCCGATGAGCCGGAGGGTGAGGCGGAAGCTTGAGGCGCTCTGCACGGACGCCACCTGCGGCAAGTACGTGTTCACCAGCGCCCGCACGGGCGGGCGGATCACGGACATCAAGCGCGGGTGGAAGTCCGCCTGTGAGGCGGCGGAGATTGACGACCTCCGCTTCCACGACCTGCGCCACGAGTGGTCGTCGCGCGCGGCTGATTGCGGGGTGCCGGAGCACGTCCGGCGGGACATTCTCGGCCACTCCGCGGGCAGCATGACGGGCGATTACACCCACGCCCCGCTGGAAATGATGGAGGAGGCGATGGAGTTGGTGGCGGTTTACCAGCCGCGGAAGTTGCCGGTCACGACAAAATGGCAGGACAAAATTGCCGGCTAGGCCCCTTCGAGCCTCAGCCGGCAGGCGGCAAATGCCTGAGTCGTAAGAGGTAAGGTGAATAGCGGGGGGGAGACTTGAACTCCCGACCTTGGGGTTATGAATCCCACGCTCTGACCAGCTGAGCTACCCCGCCACACTTTTTCAAACCATTATAGGGATAGGAGTTTAGCCTTTCAAGCGGAGCGGCTTCTTTAGAGCACAATAGAAGCCGTCTACTTCTTTATCTACTTTTTCATTCCGTACAGTCGCCTCTTTCGATTATTCGTAGTGCGCCTGCGGGTTTGCTCGCCGTCAGTTTCGAGCTAATGCTTAGCCTTTTAATTACTTTCACTAGCTAACCCCGTGTGCAGGTTTTAGTCGGTTAAGAGTTCAGCCATCCGCAGCGGCAGTAACTCGTGCCGCTGGCAGAGGCCGACGAACAGCGTATGACCGAGCACCTTGCGCAGCAGCCGCGAGAAGAAGTGCCACGGGTCGCGCGCCCACACCTGCCGCGCGCGGAAGCGCCCGACGAGCTGCCCGATCACGGTCTCGATCCGGCGGCGCGTGTTGACGAGCCGCCGCGGCCACGGCCGGCGCTCGCGCGAAGCCTTGCGGAATGGAGTGAGCAGTCTTAGCCCCGCGGCCCCGAACTGCTCGGCGAGCGCCGGGCTCCAGTAGTTGCGGTCCCCGAGCGCCGCGCCGGTCACGCCTTCGAGCAGGTCTTCGGCGGCGCGCAGCTCGTGGACGTTAGCCGGGGCGACCTCGAAGCCGACGACGAGGCCCGGCCAGCAGACCCTCAAGTGCAGGCGCACGCCGAGGAGAGTCTGCTTCGCCATCTCGTCGAAGCCGTAGGCGGAGAGTTCGCGCAGGCGGCGACACCTTCTCGCTCGGGCGAAGCGGCAGACCGGCAGCGGGAAGCTGTCCACGAGCGAGACGGCGCGGTCGAGTTGAAGATCATGCAAAAGGTGCTGCCAGAGCCGCGCCTTCACCTGCCACAGGTTGGCCGCCTGCCGCGTGAAAGTCGTGCGGTGCAGGTGCCCGAGCGCCGGGAAGAAGTGCGGGTAGTGGCGGCGGAAGTAGGAGAAGAGGGCCTTCTCCTGGTCGAGGCCGAGGAACTCGCCGACGACTTCCATCGTCAGCACTTCCGAGTCCGAGAGGAGGGGCCGCGGGCCTCGGCGGCGCAGCCGGCGGCCGGCGAACTCAGCCGTGAGGGCGTCGTCCACGAGGCAGAAGACTGTTACAATGAGCGCGTCCAAGTCCATGGGTCGCCTCCATACAGGGAACGTCAGACACTCCCATTAAAGGCGCCGGTGGCTTGGACTTCAACTTTGTCAAAGAACTAAAACCTGCACACGGGGTTAGCTACCATAAAACAGCAGGAATAACTCTATATTTGAAGGTTCAAGCGCGTCGGCTCGGGCGGTGCATGATGGAGGCCAGCTACTTTTTTATCTACTTTTTCACTCCGGGAGGTGGCACATTCGACTCTCTGTAGCGTGAACGTGGGAGGGCGGGGGAGGGTCGAGTTTGCGCGCGCCGGGCGGAGCACGTATGATTTCGTCGTCCGTCCTCTGAGGGGGGAGAGGTTCTTTCGTTTATGGCTCATCTGACACACCGCCCGCGGCGGCTGAGGCGTCGCGAGGGCGTGCGCGCGCTGGTGCGGGAGGTGCGGCTCTCGCCGGAGAATCTGGTGCTCCCGCTCTTCGCGTGCCCGGGCGAGGGCGTCCGCCGCGAGGTGGCCTCGATGCCCGGCGTCTTCAACCTCTCGGCCGACGAGGTCGCGCGCGAGGCGTCCGTCGCCTTCGACGCCGGCGTCCCCGCCGTCATCCTCTTCGGCCTGCCCGAGTCGAAGGACGAGACCGCCGCCGGGGCCTACGCCTCGAAGGGCGTCGTGCAGGAGGCCATCCGCGCCGTGCGCCGCGCCGTGCCCGAGATGGTCGTCATCGCCGACACGTGCCTCTGCGAGTACACCTCGCACGGGCACTGCGGCGTGGTGCGCGAGGGCGAGGTCTTGAACGACGAGTCGCTGGAGTTGCTCGCGCGCACGGCCGCCAGCCAGGCCGAGGCCGGGGCCGACATCGTCGCCCCCTCGGCGATGATGGACGGGCAGGTCGGGGCCATCCGCGAGGCGCTCGACGACGCGGGCTTCGAGCACGTCGCCGTCATGGCCTACGCCGTGAAGTACGCCTCCGGCTTCTACGGGCCGTTCCGCGAGGCGGCCGACAGCGCGCCCGCGTTCGGCGACCGCCGCGCCTACCAGATGGACGCGGCCAACGCCCGCGAGGCGATGCGCGAGGCCGAGTTGGACGTGGTCGAGGGCGCCGACATCCTGATGGTCAAGCCGGCCACGGCCTACCTCGACATCGTGCGCGCCGTGCGCGAGCGCTTCGACCTGCCGCTCGCCGCCTACCACGTCTCCGGCGAGTACTCGATGATCAAGGCCGCCGCCCAGCGCGGCTGGATCGACGAGCGCCGCGTCATGCTGGAGACGCTCACCGGCATCCGCCGCGCCGGCGCCGACATCATCCTCACCTACTACGCCACCGAGGCGGCGAAACAACTCAAATAACAAGGGCCGTCAATCGTCAATCGTAGTCATCAGCCGTCAGTTTTTTTGCCTTTAACTGAAAACTGACGGCTGATGACTACGATTGACGATTGACGGCTTTTACGGTTCCGGTTCGGTGAGGCGCGTGAAGCCGAGGATGGCGCAGACGGCGGCGAGGAGGACGAAGAGGTTGAAGAAGGCTCCGAGGCTGAGCACGTTGTCCGTGCCGCGGCCTACCATGCCGAGGCCGAGCACGATCCACTGCAAGTGGTAGATGACGAGGCAGACCGCCGAGAGTGTGAACCAGCGCGCCGCCGGGCCGCGCGCCCGCGTGAAGCCGAGTACGGCGGCGACGAGCCACCCGAGCGCCCCGCCGGCCAGCAGCACGAGCGCCACCCAGATGAAGTAATCGGGCGCGCGGTAAGCCTGATCCTGCTGCGCCTGCAACACCTGCATCGAAGCCCAGAGCATCTAGTCGAGTCTCCTCCCCGGCCGGGGTAAAGA
>JALZHT010000287.1 GCA_030860645.1 Acidobacteriota bacterium | reverse complement strand
CGCGCGACCTGCTCGGCTGGCGGCCGCGCCACCCCGGCCTCGCCGCCATCATCGGGTCGGCGTGGGAGTGGCACCGGGGCCGCCCGCGGGGTTACGCGGCCGACTGAAAATCTTTTTGGAGGGGGAGAATGAAAATATCATTTCGCACCGCGCTCGCCGGCGCGTGCCTGCTCGTCGCCGCGGCCTGCGCCAACAGCGGGGGGCCGGCGGGGGATTCCACGGGCGGCGGTGGCTCCGCCGGGCAGACGCGCCTCGCCTTCGTCACCAACAACGCTTCCGACTTCTGGACCATCGCGCGCAAGGGCACGGAGAAGGCCGACTCGGAGCTCGCCGACCTGACGGTCGAGTTCCGCATCCCGTCCGACGGCACGGCCGCCGAGCAGAAGCGCGTCGTAGACGACCTGCTGGCGAAGGGCGTCCAGGGCATCGCCATCAGCCCCGTCGACCCCGACAACCAGACGCAGTTAATCAACGACACGGCCAGCAAGGTGCTCGTCGTCACGCAGGACTCGGACGCGCCGAACAGCAACCGCGCCTTCTACGTCGGCACGGACAACGTCGCGGCCGGCCGCCAGGCCGGGCAGTTGATCAAGGAGGCCCTGCCGCAGGGCGGCAAGATCATGCTCTTCGTCGGCAAGCTCGACGCGCGCAATGCGCAGGAGCGCGGCCAGGGCATCCGCGAGGCCCTGCAAGGCTCGAACATCGAGATCATCGACACGCGCACGGACGACACCGACCGCGTGCGCGCCAAGTCGAACGTCTCCGACACGCTGGTGCGCTACCCGGACGTGGCGGCCCTCGTCGGCCTGTGGAGCTATAACGGCCCGGCCATCCTCAACGCCGTGCGCGAGGCGGGCAAGGCCAACCAGGTGAAGATCATCGCCTTCGACGAGGAGGACGAGACGCTCGCCGGCGTCAAGGAAGGCTCGATCTACGCCACGGTCGTGCAGCAGCCCTACGAGTTCGGCTACCAGGCCATCAAGATGATGCACACCGTGCTCAAGGGCGACCGCTCGGCCGTCCCCGCCAGCAAGCAGGTGTTCGTCCCGACGCTCATCATCAAGCGCGACAACGTCGAGGAGTTCACGCGGAAGATCAACCAGCTCCGCGGGCGCAGCTAGAGGGTTCGGCGAGATGGGTGACGCGGTCCTTCAGATGCGAGGCATCGAGAAGCGGTTCGGCGGCGTCCACGCGCTCAAGGGCGTGGACTTCGAGATCGCGGCGGGCGAGGCGGTCGCCCTCGCGGGCGAGAACGGCGCGGGCAAGTCGACGCTGATGAAGATCCTCGGCGGCGTCCACCACCCGGACGCGGGCGAAGTCCGCATCGACGGCGAGCCGGTCACGATCCGCGGCGTGGCCGACGCGACCCGCTACGGCGTCAGCTTCATCCACCAGGAGCTGAACGTGCTCGACAACCTGGACGTGGCGGCCAACGTCTACCTCGGCCGCGAGCCGGTGACGGGCGGCTTCCTCAAGCTCGTCGACAGCCGGCGGATGCACCGCGAGGCGGCCGTCTACTTGAAGCGCCTGGGCCTGAGCATCCCGACCGACACGCCGCTCGCGCGCCTCTCCATCGCGCAGCAGCAGATGGTCGAGATCGCCAAGGCCCTCTCGCTCGACGCGCGCATCCTCATCATGGACGAGCCGACCTCGAGCCTCACGCTCTCCGAGACGGCCCGCCTGCTCGAAGTCGTCCACGAGCTGAAGGCGCAGGGCGTCGCCGTCATCTACATCTCGCACCGCCTCGGCGAGATCGAGCAGATCGCCGACCGCGTCGTCGTGCTGCGCGACGGCGCGAACGCCGGCCAACTCGGGCGCGGCGAGATCACGCACGACCGGATGGTGAGGATGATGGTCGGCCGCGACCTGGAGCAGTTCTACCAGCACCCCGAGGGCGAGCGGACGCCGGGCTACTTCGCCGTCGAGAAGCTCCGCACGAGGCGCTACCCCGACCGCGAGGTCTCGTTCGACATCGGCCGGGGGGAGATCGTCGGCTTCGCCGGACTGGTCGGCGCGGGGCGCACCGAGGTCGCGCAGTCGCTCTTCGGCATCGACGGCGCGATGGAGGCCGTCGTCCGGCTCGACCGCCGGCAGTTGCGCATCCGCTCGCCGCAGGACGCCATCCGCCACGGCATCTACCTCGTCCCCGAGGATCGCCGCCACGCCGGCCTCATCACCGACATCCCCATCCGCGAGAACGTCACCCTACCCTCGCTCGAACGCTACGCGCAGGCCGGCCTCATCGCCTTCGAGCGCGAGCGCAAGGCGGCCACAGACATCTGCAAGAAGATGAACGTCAAGGCCCCCTCGGTCGAGGAGCGCGTCATCAACCTCTCGGGCGGCAACCAGCAGAAGGTCGTGCTGGCGAAGTGGATCGGGCTGGAGCCGAAGGTGCTGATCTTCGACGAGCCGACGCGCGGCGTCGACGTCGGCGCGAAGGCGGAGATTTACGCGCTGATGCGCGCGCTGGCCGAGGGCGGCGTGGCGATCCTGATGATTTCGAGCGACATGGAAGAAGTCCTCCACATCAGCGACCGCGTCGCCGTGATGCACGAGGGGTCGCTCGTCGGCATCCTCAACCGCGAGGAGTGCACGGAAGAGAACATCATGCGCCTCGCCGTCGGCAAGCGCGCCGCCTGACAAGTGAGGGAGATGAACCGTCGCGTCGAGTTGAGGAGCAGCCTGAGTGCCGCCGGCGCTCTCGTCTTCGCGCTGGCCCTGTCGGCCGCCGCCTCGCCGCCGCCCGCCGCCGCCGCTATGAACCAGACCCCGAGAGCGAGAATCGAGAAGCGGCCGTTCGGCCGCCTGGCGGACGGGACGGCCGTCGACCTCTACACGCTGACGAACCGCCACGGCGTCGAGGCGCGGATCACCAACTACGGCGGGGCCGTCGTCTCGCTCAAGGCCCCGGACGCCCGCGGGCGGATGGCCGACGTGGTGCTCGGCTACGACGACCCGGCGGGCTACGAGGGCGACAAGTCGTACTTCGGCGTGCTCGTCGGCCGCTTCGCCAACCGCATCGCGCTGGGCCGGTTCACGCTCGGCGGCCGGGAGTACCGGCTCGCGCAGAACAACGGCCCGAACCACCTGCACGGGGGCGTGCGCGGCTTCAACAAGGTCGTCTGGCGCGCGCGCCCGCTGCGGCGGCGCGGCGGCGCGGCGCTCGAACTCACCTACCTGAGCCGCGACGGCGAGGAGGGCTACCCCGGCAACCTCTCGGTGCGGGCCGTCTACTTCCTGACCGACCGCAACGAGCTGCGCATCGAGTACGCGGCGACGACCGACAAAGAGACCGTCGTCAACCTGACGCACCACTCCTACTTCAACCTCGCGGGCGAGGGGAGCGGCAGCATCCTCGGTCACGAGCTGCGGATCAACGCCGACCGCTTCACGCCCGTCGACGAGACGCAGATCCCGACCGGCGAGCTGCGGGCGGTCGCGGGCACGCCCTTCGACTTCACGCGCGCGGCGGCCATCGGCGGCCGCATCGGCCGGGAGGACGAGCAACTGCGCCGGGGCAAGGGCTACGACCACAACTACGTCCTGAATAAGAGGGGCGCAGAGCTGTCGCTGGCCGCCGAGGTCTTCGAGCCGACCACGGGGCGCGCGATGGAGGTCTGGACGACCGAGCCGGGCGTGCAGCTCTACACGGGGAATTTCCTCGACGGCGTGCGCGGCAAGGGGGGCAAGCTTTACAACTTCCGCGAGGGGTTCTGCCTGGAGGCCCAACACTTCCCGGACTCGCCGAACAGGCCCGCGTTCCCTTCGACGGTGCTCGGGCCGGGCGGGAGGTACGCGCAGACGACCGTCTACAAATTCGCGGTCAGAGGAGCTGGGAGACCTTGAAAAAAGAACTCGGCATATTCATCCTGCTCGTCGTGCTGTGCGCCATCGTCGCGGCGTTCAACCCGCAGTTCCTCTCGCCGACCAACCTCCAGAACATGGCGCGCCTGATCGGGGCCTACGGCATCTTCAGCATCGGCCTCGGCATCGTCATCATCACCGGCGGCATTGACCTCTCGGTCGGCTCGGTCTTCGCGCTGCTCGGCGTGGTGCTGTCGATCATGCTCTCGGAGTGGGGGTGGCCGGCGGCCCTGGCCGTCCTCGCCGTCGTCGCCATCGCGATGGCGCTCGGCACGCTCCACGGGCTGTTGATTACGAAGCTCCGCATCCAGCCCTTCATCGTCACGCTCTGCGGCCTCCTGTTCTACAGGGGGCTGGCGCGCTTCATCGCCAACGACGAGACGAAGGGCTTCGGCGCGGCCGCCGGCTTCGAGTGGCTGCGCGACCTGGCGACGGGGAGCCTGTTCGGCATCCCCACGCCTTTCGTGCTGCTCGTCGTCATCAGCGTCGTGATGTGGGTCGTGCTCCACCGCTCGGTCTACGGCCGCTACCTGTACGCCGTGGGCCGCAACGAGACGGCGGCGCGCTACTCGGGCATCAACTCTGCGCGCATCGTGGCGAGCGCCTACGTCATCCTCGGCCTGCTGGCGGGGGTGGCCGCCATCGTCTTCGCCTTCTACACGAACTCGGTCTCGCCCTCCTCGCACGGCAATTTCTTCGAGCTTTACGGCATCGCGGCGGCGGTGCTGGGCGGCTGCTCTCTGCGCGGCGGCGAAGGCTCGATCGTCGGCATCATCATCGGCGCGGCGCTCCTCCAGGTCTTGCAGAACCTCGTCAACCTGCTGGGCATCCCCTCGTCGCTCAACTTCGCGGTGATGGGCGCGGTGATCCTGATGGGCGTCATCGCCGACCAGGTTTTGCAGCGCCGCTCGGCGCGCGCCACGTGAACCGGATGAAGCTGTTAGGGATAGACGTGGGCACGGGCGGCACGCGCGCCGTGGTGGTGGACGGGGGCGGCGCGGTCGTCGCCTCGGCGACCGCCGAGCACGCGCCGTTCGCCAGCCCGCGGACGGGCTGGGC
>JALZHT010000286.1 GCA_030860645.1 Acidobacteriota bacterium | reverse complement strand
CCGCTTCCCCCAGAGCAGGGAGGCGGCCGCGGCCGGCCGGCGGCTCGCCGCGCCCTCCACCCTCACGCCGCGTTGAGCCGGACGCGCGCGCCGGGGGAGGGCGGGTGGATTGCGGGAAAAGGCGGGCGCAGTTATAGTCCCGTCTGTTTTCGAGCAGCTCGCTGCGGGCCGGGTGCTGAATCCGCGGATGAACAACCGGGTACATTTTGCCGATAACCTGCGCGCCGTGGCGATGCTGTTGGGCATCTTCCTGCACGCCTCCGTCCCCTTCGCGCTCCACCCCGGCGGCTGGCCGATGAAGGACGCGAGCACCCACCCGGCGTTCGACCTGTTCATCCTCTTCGTGCACGCGTTCCGGCTCCCGGTCTTCTTTTTGATTACGGGGTTCTTTGCGCGCCTGCTCTACCAGCGGGTCGGCCCGGCGGCATTTCTCAGGCACCGGGCCAAGCGCATCTTCCTCCCCTTCCTGCTCGGCATGATGACCATCGCGCCGCTGAGCCAGGCGGTCGGGATTTACGGCGGGATCGCGTCCCTCCCGCCGCCCGCGCGCCCGAACCCGCTCAAGGCCGTCGCCGGCTATTTCGTGTACGGCGGATTCTTCCAGAACCTCAGCCCGTTCCACCTGTGGTTTCTCTATTACCTCTTATACTTTTACGCCTTCGCGGTGCTGTTCGCCGCCCTCTCCGGCCGCCCCCCGGCGCAGAGGGCTTTGCACATCGCCGACGCCTTCATCAGCCGGGTCTCTAAATCTTTATGGAAGCCCCTCGCGTTCGCGTGCTTCACCCTGCCGACGCTCTACTTGATGCGCTCGTGGAACGCGGATTCGACGCGCGGGCTGGTCGTGGAAGGTAAGATACTGGCCTTCTACGGGGTTTTCTTCGCCTTCGGGTGGCTCCTGCAAAGACAGCCCACTCTGCTGGCCGAGTTCCGCCGGGGCGCGTGGCTCTATCTCGCGGTCGGCGTCCTGGCCGTGTTCCCGATTTACATAGCAATACTGTCGCAGGCAGGGAAGCCGACCGCCCTGTTGAAGTTCGCGGCGTTGTCCACCTACGCCTCGACCGTGTGGCTGCTGACGCTCGGCCTGTTCGGACTCTTCATCAGGTATCTCGACACCCCGCACGCCGGGCTGCGCTACGTCGCGGACTCCTCTTACTGGCTCTACCTGATTCACTACCCGCTGCTCGGCTACCTAGTGGTTCTTTTCGCCGGCGTCCCGCTGCCGTCAGGCGTGAAATTCTTGTTGATTCTGGCGACCTCCATCCCACTCATGCTGGCGAGCTACCACTACGGCGTGCGCTACACGTGGGTGGGGGGATTGCTCAACGGGAAGCGGCGGCGCGGGCCTGCCGCCTCCGCGAGCCCGTCGGCCGAGCCGGCGGCCTTGCCCACGCGTTGAGCGGGGGCGCGGGCGGAGCCGGCGTGGGGCCGGAAAGGGCGTTGCGTAACCCCACGTGAGATGCTATCTTCTTGCGCGCTCCACCCGATCTCATACAACGCCCCAGTTTGCGCCCCCACCATCGCCCCCGGAGGCGAGGGTTGAAAAGTTCTGAATGTCAGTTAACCCTCCCCCGCCCGGCCCGAAGGTGAGCCGCCTCCAGGGCTTCATGCTCGCCACGCGACGCCGCGACCCGCTGGCCTTCCTGTTGAGGCTCGCGCGGGACTACGGCGACATCGCCCATTTCCAGATCGGCTCCCGGCGCATCTTCCTGCTCAACCACCCCGACTACATCAAGGACGCCCTGGGCGGTCACTACGACAGCTTCTCGAAGCGGCACGGGAGCGGCCCGTCGAAGCACTTCCTCGGCGAGGGCCTGGTCATCAGCGAGGGCGACTACCACCGCTCTCAGAGACGACTCATCCAGCCCGCCTTCCACCGCCGCCACGTCGCCGGGCACGCGGCGCTGATGGTCGAACACGCGGCGCGCTGGAGGGAGCGTTGGAGCCACGGCCAGCGGGTGGACGTGGCGCGGGAGATGAGGCTCCTGACGCTGGAGATCATGAGCCGCCTGCTGTTCGGCGTCGAGTCCGAGGCGGAGGCCGAAGAGATCGGCGAGGCCGTCACCCTCATCTTCACGCAGTTCAGGCCGTTCGGGATGCCGCTGGCGCGCCTCCTCAATGCGCTGCCGCACGCCCGCCGCGTCGAGCGCGCCAAGAGTCGTCTCGACGCGATCATCTACCGCCGCATCGCCGAGCGCCGCGCGGGCGCGCGGGGCGGCGCTGACCTCCTGGGGATGCTGTTGGAGATGGAGGGCGAGGGCGGGCCTCTGACCGACACGCAGGTGCGCGACGAGGTGCTGACGCTCTTCCTCGCGGGGCACGAGTCCGTCGCCAACTCTCTGATGTGGACGTGGTACTTGGTCTCGCAGCACCCGGACGTGGAGGCCAGGCTGCACGAAGAGGTTGACGCGGTGCTCGGCCCCCGGCTGCCGACGGCGGACGACGTGCCGCGGCTGCGCTACACGGAGATGGTGCTCGCCGAGTCCATGCGCCTCTACCCGCCGTCGTGGACGCTGGCGCGCTTCGTCACCGGCGACTGGCGGGTCGGCGGCTACATCCTGCCGGCCGGCTCCGTCGTCATCATGAGCCAGTACACGATGCACCGCCACCCGCGTTATTTTCGAGACCCGTCGCGGTTCGACCCCGAGCGGTGGACGCCGGAGGCGAGGGCCGCCCGGCCGCCCTTCACCTACTTCCCGTTCGGCGGCGGCCCGCGGCGCTGCATCGGCGAGGGGCTGGCGTGGGTGGAGGGCATCCTGTTGATCGCCACCCTGGCGCAGCGTTGGGGCATGCGGCTCGTCGCCGACCACCCGGTGGTGACGGAGCCGGTCGTCACGCTGCGGCCGAAATACGGAATCATGATGGAGTTGGAGCGCCGGGAGGCGGCCCGGGCGGCCGCGCCCCGGGCGGGGAACCGAGACGCGGGGGCGGAGTCTGGCGGAGTCTGCCCACACCGATTAGCCATGCACGCGCGCCCGGGCGGCTGAGGTGCGCCGCTCGGGGCGTGTGGGGCGGGGACGGAGGGCTTTACTGCGGGGCGGGGCCGGCGAGGCGTCGCGCCAGCGAATGGGCCACCCTCCCGATGAAGGGAACTGCCACCAGCCGCTGTTTGAGACGGATGGCCGCCGAATTGTTCAGCTCGGAGAGGCGATCCTGGCTGTGCGTCCCCAGCCAGCGGATGAAGTCCGCCGCGGCGCGGCTTTCCGCCTCGGCGCTGGCGCGCGGCGCGTCCCGGTGCTCGGCGATGACCTCCCGGTAGAGCGCGACCAACTCGTCAACGGTTTGGTCAGAACCCGAGAGCCGGCGGACGCGGCGCGAGACTTCGGCGGCGTCGGCCGGGTCGTAGCGGGCGATCTCCTCGGAGAGTTGCCGCGCGAGGGCCTCCGGCGTCGCGGGGTGTCGCATGGCGCGGATGCCGAAATTCAGGGGGAGGAGGCGTTCGAGTTCGCCCGACGTGACCATCGGGCCGAGGCTCCTGGTGCACTGCACCACGACGGCCGCGCCGACGGCGAGGGCTTCGAGGGCCGACCGCCCCTTGGCGAAGACGAGGTCGTACTCGGCCAGGACTTTTTCGGGCGCGGAGGTGGCGGTGCCCATCTTCTGCCCGACCACGTCGAGGCGGATGCCGGCGCCCGCGCACGCCGCGCGCAGGGCCTCCAGGTATTGGTCTTCGATGGTGTAGCTGTTATACACCAGCGCGCGCCGCGGGCGCGGCGGGAGCGGCGGGCGCGGGCGGAAGCGCCCGAGGTTCACGGAGTTGAGAAGCAGTTTGACGCGCTCCTCCGGCACGGCGTACTCGAAGACGAGCTTGTCGTAGCAGGTCTGGTCGATGGCGACGTAGCGCAGCAGGCGCGGGAAGCGCGGCGGGCAGTCGAGGTGGCTGTACCAGTCGTGGCAGACGTAGACGGCGGGCACGCCGGGGAAGTGCAGCAGGGCCGTCATCGTCTCGATGTGGTGGTGGCCGTGGATCACGTCGGGCGGGGCGGCGACGGCGCTCAGGTCGTCAACGACGGGGACGGTCGCGAGCCGCAGCTCGCGGGCCAGTTCGCCCAACTCGGGGCTGTAGATGATCGGGGTGTGCCCGCGTTCGAGCAGGCCCAGCGCGAGGTCGCGCACGTAGACCTCGGTGCCCGACCGGGTGGCGAACATGAAGTTGGTGATTAAAACTTTCAGCCCGGTCATGCGCTCCCCTGCCGCGCGCGCGCGTTGAACTAACCGACCGCGACGGCCGGAGCAACATCAATACACCGGCGTCGCCTGCGACGCAAGCCAACCCGCGGGCTCGGCCGAACGCGGGGGCGGAGGGGAGCGGTTGAGGAGCAGCCTCATGCAGATGAAGATATTCGCCGACAAGCGTTATTTGCCGGAACGTCTGCCGCACTGCCAGATGCTTTTCCCCTTCTGGGGCTTCACCTCGAAGCTCGCCAGGCTCACCGGGCTCCGCTTCCAGGTCTTCGACGGCTATATGGAGCGCGGGGCCGGCCTCTTCGCCATCGCCCCGCTGGCAGAGGCGGAGGTCGCCGTGCTCCCCTTCCACTGGGAGCAGATCGTGCCCCAGAACCTCGTCTCCCGTTGCGACGTGGCGCTCTACGGCGAGGACATGGATGTCATGCGCCGCACGGTCACGGACGCGCTGCGGCGGGCCGAGGAGTTGGCCGAAGAGGCGGCCGGCGCGGGCAAGCCGCTGGCGGTGTTTTTCGTTGACGACAGCGAGACCATCACCGTGCCGCTGCGGGGCGCTTACACCTTCCGCCCGTCCCTGAGCGCCGCGCGCCGCGCGCCGCGCGAGTTCGCGATGCCGGTCTGGATCAGCGAGGACAAGGTGGAAACTTCTTTCGGCGGCCGGCTGCCGCTGCGCCGGAAAGCGGCGCGGCCCGTGGTGAGTTTCTGCGGCCAGCCGGGGCCGAGGCCGAGCGGCGTCCGCTCGAAGCTGCGG
>JALZHT010000285.1 GCA_030860645.1 Acidobacteriota bacterium | reverse complement strand
GGTGACGACCGTCGGCCGGGTCGGCGGGCGCGAGTGCGTCGTCGTCGCCAACGACGCGACCGTCAAGGCCGGCTCGTGGTGGCCCGAGACGATCAAGAAAATCCTCCGCGCGCAGGAGATCGCCATGCGCTCGCGCGTGCCGATCATCTACCTCGTGGATTCGGCCGGCGTCAACCTCCCCTACCAGGGCGGCGTCTTTCCCGGGCAGTACGGCGCGGCGCGCATCTTCTACTACAACTCGATCATGCGGCGCTACCTGCGCGTGCCGCAGGTCGCGGCCGTGATGGGGCCGTGCGTCGCGGGCGGGGCCTACCTGCCCGCCCTCTCCGACATCATCGTGATGGTCGAGGGCACTTCTTTCATGGGCCTCGGCGGCGCGAACCTCGTGAAGGGCGCGACGGGGCAGACCATTGACAACGAGACGCTCGGCGGCGCGCGCACGCACAACGAAATCTCCGGCGTCGCGCACTACCGCGTCGCCGACGACCGCGCCTGCGTCGAGAAGATCCGCGAGGTCATCTCCGAGCTGCCCGCGGCCGAGCGCGCCCCCGTCTCGATCACCGAGCCGCGCGAAGGGGCGCGCCCCCTCGAAGACCTCTACGCGCTCGTCCCCGAAGACCACCGCCACCCCTACGACGCGCGCGAAGTCCTGCGCTGCCTCCTCGACGAGGGCCACCTCGACGAGTTCCAGGCCGACTACGCGCGCGAGATGATCACGGGCCACGCGCGCCTCCGCGGCATCCAGGTCGGCGTCATCACGAACAGCCGCGGGCTGGTGCGCGAGCCGGGCCGCCCGCCGAAGTTCGGCGGCATCATCTACAAGGACTCGGCCGAGAAGGTCGCCTACTTCATCGACGTGTGCAGCCGCCACCGCACGCCGCTCCTCTTCATCCAGGACGTGTCCGGCTTCATGGTCGGGGCCGAGGCCGAGCACTCCGGCATCATCCGCGCCGGCGCGCGCTTCGTCGAGGCGATGGCGACGGCCGTCGTCCCCAAGATCGTCCTGACCGTCAACCACGCCTCCGGCGCGGGCTACTACGCGATGGCCGGCCAGGGCTTCGACCCCGACTTCATCTTCAGCTGGCCGACCGGTCGGATGGGCGTGATGGAGGGCGACTCGGCCGTGCAGGCCATCTACGGCACGCAGCTCGACAGGCTGAAGCGCGCCGGGGGCGAGCCGGACGAGGGGCTGAGGCAGGAGATGGAGCGCGTCCGCGAGGACTACGAGCAGCAGCTCGACGCCAAGTACGCCGCCGCGCGCGGCTACGTGGACGCCGTGATCGCCCCCGAGGAGACGCGCGACGCGCTGGAGCTGGCCCTGCGCGTGAGCCTCAACTACGCGGGGCCGCACCTCGGCCAGTTCGTCCTCCCGCCGGCCCCGGCCTGAAGGCGGCCCCGGCGGGCGTAAAATTTTCGTGCAACAAGACCCGTGTTGTGCGACACTAGGGCCACACCGCAAGCTTTCTCAGATGTCCCCCTTCCGCCGCCCCGGACTGCCCGCGGGGCCGGCCCGCCGCGGCGGAGACCCTCGCCGGTTGTCGAACACTTCGTCGGAGCGCGCCGCCGATTTCCCGGGCGCGCGGAGTCTTGAACAGGAGGAGAAACATCCGTGAGCAAGAACATCAGAATCAGATTCCTGGTCGTCCTGCCCGCCCTGGCCTTCCTCGCCTTCGTCGTCGCCGTCACAGACCTGGGCGCGCTCGCGCAGAACACGAACAGCACCACGACGACGCCGGAGGAGTCGGCGCAGAACACGAACGCCGAGGCGACCACGACACAGCCTTCGGGCCGCCGTCGCCGCCGCCGGGGCCGCCGGCCGCCCGCCAACGACAACGCGGACGCCGCCGCCAACATGGCGTCCGAGGCCGGCACCGGCGCGGCCGCGCAAGACCCCGACACGGGCACGCGCACCCCCGGCGAGCAGTCCGACCTTTCGGGCACTTACACCGGCAACGTCCGCATGACCGGCGGTCACGAGATGAACGGCCCGGGGACTCTGACCATCACCGGCGGCACGTTCACCCTCGAAAGTGAAGGGATGACACACAGCGGCCGCGTCATCGCCATCACCACCCGCGGCTACACGGGGGCGGCTTTCTACTTCAACGACGTGACCGACCCCGCTTCGAACACGCCGCTGGCCGCCTCCGTGCGCGCGCACCACCGCGGCAACCGCCTGACGCTGACGCCGGTGCCCGGCGCGAGAAACCGCTTCTGGTTCAACGCGGGGGGCGGGCGTGGCCGCCGTCGCCGCGGCGGGGCGATGAACATGAACACGAACACCGACACGAACACCAACACGAACACCAACACGAACACCAACACGACCCCGTAGCGGGCGCCGCGCGCCGCCCCGCGCGGCGGGGTGTGCGCGGGACTGCGGAGTACGGGACGGGTAATGCCGCGCGGCCGGGAGCGGGTGGCGCATGGGAAATGTGCCGCCCGCTCCTTTTCTGCGGCGGCATCTACCGCCGGGCGTCCGCGGTTGGTGTCGGAAGAGTTTCTTGATTAAACTGCAAGCACCCCGCCGCCGACACACGAGGAGAGGAATGAGAGAGAAGGTACGCATCGCCAGCGGGCAGGGCTTCTGGGGCGACATGCTCGACGCGCCCGTCCGGCAGGTCGAGGGCGGCCCCGTAGACTACCTCATGCTCGACTACCTCGCCGAGGTCACGATGTCGATCATGCAGAAGCAGCGCGCCCGCGACCCGCGCGCCGGCTACGCCCGCGACTTCGTCCCGCTGATGCGCGAGATTCTGCCGGCCTGCGTCGAGCGCGACATCCGGGTCACGGCCAACGCCGGCGGCGTCAACCCGCGCGGCTGCGCCGAGGCCGTCCGCGACGTGGCGCGCGAACTCGGCCTCGGCGGCAAACTGAAGCTCGGCGTCGTCACCGGCGACGACATCATGGGTCGGCTCGACGAGCTGTTGGGGCGCGGCGTCGAGCTGCGCAACATGGACACCGGCGAGCCGCTCTCGGCCGTCCGCGAACACATCCAGAGCGCCAACGCCTACCTCGGCGCGTGGCCGATGGTCGAAGCCTTGCGGCGCGGCACGCGCGTCGTCATCACCGGGCGCGCGACCGACACGGGCCTCACGCTCGCGCCCCTCATCCACGAGTTCGGCTGGGCCGCCGACGACTGGGACAGGCTCTCGGCCGGCACCATCGCCGGCCACATCATCGAGTGCGGCGCGCAGTGCTCGGGCGGCAACTGCCAGTACGAGTGGCAGCGGGTCCCCGACCTCGCCGACGTCGGCTTCCCCATCGTCGAGGCCGCGCCCGACGGCACCTTCGTCGTCACCAAGCACGAGGGCACGGGCGGGCGGGTGAACATCCCGAGCGTCAAGGAGCAGCTCGTCTACGAGATGGGCGACCCCGCGGCCTACATCACGCCCGACTGCGTCGCGGACTTCACGACCATCCGGCTCGAAGACGCGGGGCCTGACCGCGTCCGCGTCCGCGGCGTCAAGGGCCGGCCCGCGACGGAGTTTCTGAAGGTCTCGATCAGCTACTCGGCCGGCTTCAAGGCCGTCGGCACGCTCGTCTACGCGTGGCCCGACGCCTACGCGAAGGCGCGGGCCGCCGACCAGATTCTGCGCGCGCGCCTCGACCGTCTCGGCTTGAAATTCGACCACGTCCTGACCGAGTTCGTCGGCGCGAACGCCACGCACGGCCCGCTCGCGGGTGAGCCTTCGCCCGACATCCCCGAGGTGCAGTTGCGGGTCGGGGTGCGCGGCGGCGACCGCTCGGCCGTCGAGCGCTTCACGAAGGAGATCGCGCCGCTCATCCTGACGGGGCCGCCCGCCGTGACCGGCTTCGCCGGCGGGCGCCCGAAGGTCGAGGAGATCGTCGCCTACTGGCCGGCGCTCATCCCGAAGACGGAGATACAGCCGCGCGTGGAGGTGACGGAAGTTTGAGCAGCGCGGGAAGCGGGGCAGGGAAGCCGGACGACGGCGCGCGCGCCTCGGATTCGCCCGCCGCGTGGGCGCGCGAAAGCTCGGAGCAGTTGGCCGACTGCCGCGTCTTCAAAGTGAGACGCGACCTGAGCGCAGACCCGCGCACGGGGCGCACGCACGACTTCTACGTCATCGAGGCCCCGGACTGGATTAACGTCGTGCCTCTGACCGCGCGCGGCGAGGCGGTGCTCATCGAGCAGTACCGGCACGGCACCGGCGAGCTGTCGCTCGAAATCCCGGGCGGCATGGTAGACGGCGACGAAAGCCCCGAGGAGGCGGCCGCGCGCGAGCTGATCGAGGAGACGGGCTACGCGGCGCGCGAACTCGTCCCGCTCGGGCGGACGCGGCCGAACCCGGCCATCCAGGACAACTGGATTCACACGTTCCTCGCGCGCGACGCCGAGTACCGGCACGAACCCGTCTGCGACGGGACGGAGCACACGGTCGTCCGCCTCGTCCCGCTCGCGGAGATTCCGCGGCTCATCGCCGGCGGCGCCATCACGCACTCGCTCGTCGTCGCCGGCTTCCACCTGCTCTCGCTCTATGAGAAGCTGTCGGCCGGCGGCCGGAACGCTTAACGTATGCGCATCAAACTGGTCAGGCTCGCGCACGCGCGCTCGGGCGACAAGGGCGACACGGCCAACGTCGGCCTCATCGCGCTGCGCGAGGAGTTCTACCCGCTGCTCGCGCGCGAGGTGACGGCCGAGCGCGTGAAGGAACACTTCCGCGGCATCTGCCGGGGCGGGGTCGAGCGCTTCGAGCTGCCGAACCTCGGCGCGCTCAACTTCCTCCTGCACGAGTCGCTCGGCGGCGGCGGCACGCTCTCCCTGATGACCGACGCGCAGGGCAAGACCTTCTCGACCGCCCTGCTGCGCATGGAGATCGACGTGCCGGACGAGGAAGCGCGGAGGCTCGGCGTCGCAGGCTGAGCCTGTACCCGGACTCGGGCTTGTCCCCGCCCGGCGAGGTTCGGTTGATTCAACCT
>JALZHT010000284.1 GCA_030860645.1 Acidobacteriota bacterium | reverse complement strand
GCGGGGCGGCGACGGCGGGCGGGCGCGCCGGCGACAGGTGGGCGCGGCCCGGGATGCCCGTCACCTTCCGCGCCGAGTTGATGCCGGGCCGGGGGCGGGCCGAGCGCACGTTCCGCGTCTCCGAGGTGCTGCCGAGCCGAAGGGTTCTGCTCGCGGGCTTCATGGGCGAGCACACGGCCTCGGAGTTCGAGCCTCTCAGGTGAGCGCGCGTCTCACCACCACGCCGCCCGACGCGGCGGACATTCCAGCTCCCGCACGCCTCACGCCTCCGACTCCGGCCGCACGGCCCGCGCGAATCTGAACACCAAATTTTTTCTCGCGCCCCCTCCTGGCGGCTCAAGTTGTTTCCCCGTATGATGGCTCGGGGTCTTTTAACGCGTCTGCAAAGCGAATGAATAGAGGGTTGGAAAGAAGAGAAGCCGAGGAGCTGAGGCCGCGGCGGCATTCGCGGGCCGAGGTCGAGCAGAGCCTCGGCCAGTTGAGCCGCTGGATGGACGGGCTGTTCCGCGTCCCCGGCACGGGCTGGCGCTTCGGCCTCGACGCCCTCGTGGGCCTCGTCCCCGGCGTCGGCGACTTCGCCACGACGGCCGTCTCGCTCTACATCCTCACCTCGGGCGTGCGCTACCGCGTGCCGAAGGTGACGCTTCTGCGGATGGCCGCCAACGTCGCCGCCGACTACCTCGTCGGCTCGATCCCGGTCGTCGGCGACCTCTTCGACGCCTTCTGGAAGTCGAACCAGATGAACGTCGAACTACTGCGCGAGCGCGCCACCGCGACGCCCGAAGAGGCCCGGCGGGGACGCGCCTCAGACTGGCTCTTCCTCGCCGTCCTCGTGCTCCTGCTCCTCGCCCTGCTCGTCGGCTCGATCACCCTCAGCCTCTACCTCCTGAGCCTGCTGCTCGGCAACATCCCGTCGCCCTTCTAAAAAGTTTCGAGTTAAAGGGATTTTAGATTTTTGATTTTTGATTGGCGATTGGGAGAGAGCCGCGGGCCTCGCTCTTTCAATCGCAAATCTAAAATCTAAAATCTAAAATCCCTTTAACAGCCTTACTGGGTGGCAGCCTTCGACGCCGCCAGGACGCGTTCGAGCGCCGGGCCGATCATGTTCAGGCCGCGCTCGCCCGCCGCGAAGCAGCGGAGCTTGCCCTCGGCGTCGAACAGGTAGTAGGCGGGGACGAACCCCTGGTCGTTCTTGAACGAGTCGCGCAGGGCGTGGCTGTTGTCGACGGCGCACGGCTCGGTGATGTTGTACGTCATGACGGCGTCGCGCACGGCCTCCACGTCCGTGTCGGCCTCGTAGCGCGGCATGTGCACGGCGACGACTCTCAGCCCCTCGGCGGCGCGCCCGTCGCGCAACTCGGCCACGCGCGGCATGTTCTCCTTGCACGTCCCGCAGCTCACCGACCAGAAGTGCACGAGCACCGGGTGCCCCTTCGCCTCCTCGGCCGCGCGCGCCGCGGTCGCGTTGAACCACTCGGTCGCCCCCTCGAATGAGGGCATCTCCGCCCCGATCCTCATCGGCATGATGTCACCTCAGCGACGGGTTTTGGGTGTTAGGTGCTGGGTGCTGGGAAAGGCAGCTTGCTTTGCCCAGCACCCAGCACCTAACACCCAAAACCCGCTTTTCAGACTTTCAGCGTCTCCTGGCCCGGTCGCCACTCGGCCTGGCAGAGGCCGCCGGTCTGGAGCGCCTGGATGACGCGGATGGTCTCCTCGGCCGAGCGGCCGACGTTCAGGTCGTGGATGACGGCGTAGCGCAGCATTCCCTCGGGGTCAATGACGAAGAGGCCGCGCAGCGCGACGCCCTTGTCCTCGATGAGCACGCCGTAGTCGCGCGAGACCTGCTTGGTGATGTCGGAGGCGAGCGGGTAGCGCAGGCCCTCCACCCCGTTCTGCTCGCGCGGCGTGCGCAGCCACGCGCGGTGCGAGTGCACCGAGTCGGTCGAGACGCCGACGACCTCGGCCCCGATGGCCTCGAAGTCGTCGAGGCGCTCGCTGAACGTCGTCAGCTCCGTCGGGCAGACGAAGGTGAAGTCGAGCGGATAGAACAGGAGCACGAGCCACTTGCCCTGGTAGTCCGAGAGCTTCACGTTCTCGTTCAGCTTTTCGATGTTCCGGGTCGACGGCATGTCGAAATCCGGCGCCGGCTGTCCGACCTTTGCGGTTGCCATGACTGATGATTCCTCCGTTGGTTTTGAAATAGCTTTTAATTTCCGGGGGCGGCCCGCCGGCTCGGCCCCCGCCGACACCCTTCGGCCCTCCGCGCCGGTCAACCCTTCGCCTGGCAGTCGGGGCAGACCCCGACGAGCGTCAGGTGGATGGACTCGGGCTTGAAGCGGGAGCGGCGCGCGGCGGCGCGCAGCATCTGCGGCGTCTCGGGCAGGTCGAAGTCGGCGAGCCGGCCGCAGCGCGAGCAGATGGCGTGGTCGTGGCGGCCCGTCTCGCGGTCGTAGCGGCTCGAAGCCTTGCCGAAGTTGATCTCCCGGACGAGGCCCGCCTCCTTCAGATACTTCAGGGAGTTGTAGACGGTGGCGAAGCTGAGCGTCGGCAGGCGGCGGCGCGCCGCCGCGTAAATCTCGTTGGCCGTGAGGTGCTCCTCCGACTCCAAGACCACGTCGAGCACGGCCCGCCGCTGCGGGGTCAGCGCCCGCCCGCCGCCGCCCTGATCTCCTCTTCCGCCTGCCATGAAACTGCCTTATTGTTTGAAGTGGAATTAGAATAATTCTAAATCGCCCGCCTGTCAAGCGGGGAAGGGATTTTAGATTTTTGATTTGCGATTGGAAGATGACAGCCGCGCTGTCTCCAATCGCCAATCGCAAATCAAAAATCTAAAATTCTTTTCCTTGCTTTCGCGCCCGGTTTGCAGTAGAACCCTCCGGCCGGGCTTTGAACCTCACCGGCGGCGGACTTGACAAGACAGGGAGGCCCACCATGAGCGGACGGTTGAGACTGAATGGCCGCGGGGGCGCGGTGCTCCTGCTCGCGCTCCTCTTCCCGGCGGCCGAGGCGCAGGCCAAAGTGACCAGGTATCTGACGGGCAGCGGGGCCGACGCCACGCCCGCGCTCTTCGGCCCGGCGCACGACTTCGGCGGCGGCGGCACGGACGTAGACGCCGCCATCCAGTGGATGATCGACGAGGCGCGCGGCTGCACCGCCTGCGCGACGAAGCTGGACGTGGTCATCCTCCGCTCCTCGGGCGCGGACGGCTACAACGACTACATCTTCGCGATGAACGGCGTGGACTCGGTCGAGACGCTGGTCATCACCAGCGCCCGCGACTCGAACACGGCGGCCGTCGAGGCGACGGTGCGCGCCGCCGAGGTCGTCTTCTTCGCGGGCGGCGACCAGTGCGACTACGTGAAGAATTTTAAGGGCACGCGGGTCGAGGCGGCGGTCGAGGCGGTCTACGCGCGGGGCGGCGGGGTCGGCGGCACGAGCGCGGGCCTCGCCGTCCAGGGCGAGTTCAGCTATGACGCCTGCTCGGGCAGCGTGACTTCCAGCCAGGCGCTGCTCGACCCCTTCCACCGCGCGATCACCTTCACCTACGACTTCTTCAACTGGGCGAACCTCGGCGGCGTCATCACCGACTCGCACTTCGTCACGCGCGACCGGATGGGGCGGACGATGGCCTTCGTCGCCCGCCAGATCAGGGACGGCCGCGCGTCGAGCGCACTCGGGCTGGCCGTCAACGAGGCGACCTCCGTCGTCGTCGACAAAAACGGGCTGGCGCGCGTCTTCGGCGACGGCCCGGCCTACTTCGTCCTCGCCGACCACGCCCCCGAGGTCTGCGAACGCCGCACGCCCCTCACCTACTCCAACTTCAAAATCTGGAAGGTTCCCGCCGGCGGCACCTTCGACCTCGCCAACCGCCCGACCACCGGCTTCTACCTCGTCAGCGTCACCGACGGGCAGTTGAGCGGCGACCCGTACTGAGAGAGCAGGTGTCAGATGCCGGATGTCAGGCGTCAGCGCAAGGCGGAATCACCTTACTGACATCTGACATCCGCTTTACAGTTTGGGGTTCCGCTCGACGAAGTTGATGAGGGCGGGGACGTAGTCGGGGAAGGGGGGGCAGCGGACGCCGCGGGGTTCGAGGAGTTGGCGTGCGCGGGCGGTGTCGTAGGTCTGCTTGAGGAAGAAGTAGGGGACGCCGGCGCGGGGCAGCCCCGAAATTTTTTCGGAGAGTGGGAGGTTGAGCGTCGTCTGCACGACGGGCGCGGGGGCCGTGAGGCGCGAGGGGCGGCCGGCGAGGTGGCGCGCGAGCACGTCGAAGAGTTCGCGCGTGGTGAGCGGCGCGGGGTCGGCGAGTTGGACGGTGGCCCCGACCGCCCGTTCGTCGCGCGCCAGCGCGGCCATCGCCTCGACGACGAAGTCCACGGGGACGACGTTGAGGCGCACCTCGCTGTTGCCGATGTTGACCAGAGAGAGCGGCCCCGGCCACATCCGCAGGTAGTTGATGAGGTAGTAGACGCCGTCGTACTTCGCCGTCTCGCCCGTGCGCGAGTCGCCGCAGACGACCGACGGGCGGTGGATCGTCACGGGGAGTTCCGCCTTGAGCGCCTCGACTTCGAGTTCGGCCAGGTACTTCGTCTCCTCGTAGTGGTTGCGGAAGCCGGCCTCGTGGCGCAGTTCGTCCTCCCGGATGAGGCCGGTGCGGCGGCCCGCGACGTAGCAGGTCGAGACGTAGTGGTAGCCGCGCAGGCCCCGGAGCGCGCGCGCGAAGCGGTTGACGTTCCGGGTGCCTTCGACGTTGACGCGCAGGGCGAGGTCGCGCGCGACGGCGAGGTCGTAGACGGCGGCGAGGTGGAAGAGCACGCCCGCCTCGCGCCGCGCCGCCTCCGCGTCGCCGGGCGACAGCCCGAGGTCTTCGCGGGTGATGTCGCCCTCCATGGCGCGAAAGTTTTCGGCGGGCGCGCCCGTCGTCTCGACGACGCGCGCGAT
>JALZHT010000283.1 GCA_030860645.1 Acidobacteriota bacterium | reverse complement strand
CGTCGGTGCGGGGCGCGGGCGCACGGGGGTTGTCGCGCGGCGCGACGGCCGCCGCCGCTGCTGCGAACGAACCTCCGCGAGACCAAGCCCCAAGACCAGAAGCGCGACCAGCGCCGCGCCGAAACGTTGAACCGGTATTGCCCGCATCACAATCCTCCAAGAAGGAACGCGAAAGTTTAAGCGCAGAATAATCAACTGAAATCAACTTGTCCTCAGCCCATCGTCCGGCTTTCCGCGTTCGACGCCCTCTTTCATCATGCCCCTTACACGTCGCGTGCCCGCATTTGTTCCCGCTCACGCCGGCTGAATCTTGAAGCTGATGTCGACGGCGCGCGCCGAGTGCGTGAGCGCGCCGACGCTGATGAGGTCAACGCCCGCCTCGGCGTAGGCGCGGACGTTCTCCAGCGTGATGCCGCCCGAGGATTCGAGGAGCACCTGCGGCGCGAGCGCGCGCGCGACCTCGACGAGGCGGCGCGTCTCGTCGGGCGGCCGGTTGTCTAAGAGGATGATGTCCGCGCCGCTGCGGATCGCCTCGCGCAGCTCCGCCTCGCCCGACACCTCGACCTCGACCTTGTGCAGGTGGCCGACCGACTTGCGCGCGCGCTCGACCGCCGTGCCGATGCCGCCCGCGAGCGCGATGTGGTTGTCCTTGATGAGCACGCCGTCGTCGAGGCCGTAGCGGTGGTTGCGCCCGCCGCCCGCCATCACCGCGTACTTCTCCAGCATCCTCAAGCCCGGCGTCGTCTTGCGCGTGTCCACGATCTGCGCCGACGTGCCCTCGACGGCGTTGACGAACTGCCGCGTCAGGGTCGCGACGCCCGAGAGCCTTTGCAGGAGGTTGAGCGCGAGGCGCTCGCCGCCCAGGAGCACGTCGGCGAAGCCGGTGGTGCGCGCGATGACCTTGCCGGCCTCGACCTCGTCGCCGTCCGAGACGAAGGCTTCGAGCTGCTGCTGCGAGTCGAGCGTCGAGAAGACGGCCTCGGCGGCTTCGAGGCCGGCGACGACCATCGGCTCCTTCGCCAGGAAGCGGCCCTTCGCGTTCTGGCTGCGCTTCACGACCGACTGCGTCGTGAGGTCGCCACGCCCCAGGTCTTCTTGCAGGAAGCTGCCGATCTGCGAGAACAGAGCCCCCTCGTCCATCCAGTTCATTCGCCGAGCGCCTCCAGCATCTGCCCCAGGGCGTTGGTTCGTTGCCGCACGTCGGCGAGCCGTTGCCGCAGCTCCTCGACTTTTTCCGCGGGCGCGCGCTCGACGAACTGCGGGTTGGCGAGCTGCGCTTCTAACTTCTGCCGCTCCCTCTCCAGCTTCTCCTGCTCGCGGGCGATGCGCGCCCGCTCCTGCGCGAAATCAATCAGCCCTTCAAGCGGCACGGCCACCTCGACGCCGCCCGACAGCGCCGCCCGCGCCGACGCGCGCGGCACGGTCGCGCCCGTCTCGATCACCTCGCGCAGAGGCGACGGCAGGTGTGACGAGTCGCCGCCGTCGGCCCCCGGGAGCCGGTCGCTGACGAAAATCTGCGAGGCGCGCGTGAGCCGCGCGATCTGCGCGACGCCGTTGGCGAAGACCAGCCGCGCGTCGCGGTCGGGCGCGCCGATGAAGATGCGCGGCAGTTGGTCGCCCGGCTTCACGCTCAGCTCGGTGCGGATGTTGCGCACGCGAGAGACGAGTTCAATCACCGACCGCATCTCGACCTCGGCCCGCTCGTCTATTAAAGATTCCGCCGCCCGCGGGTACTCGGCGAGCATGACGGTCGGCGTCACGTCCGCGCCGCGGTAGGCCGCGTGCAGCGAGTCCGGGCCGACGCCGGGCAGCCGCTGCCAAAGCTCCTCGGTGATGAACGGCATGAACGGGTGCAGAAGTCTTAAAGCCTGTTCGAGCACGGTGAAGAGGCGGCTGCGCGCGGCGTCGCGCGCGGGGCTTACTTCGGCGGCCGTCACCTCCGACTTTGAAAGCTCGATGTACCAGTCGCAGAAGTCGTCCCAGAAGAAGTGGTAGAGCGCGTAGACCGCCTCGTGGAACTGGTAAGCCTCGACCGCGCGGCTCACGTCGCGCGTCGCCCTGTTGAGCCGCGAGACGATCCAGCGGTCGTGCAGCGCCCACGTCCGCGGCTCGCCCTCGAAACCTCTGCCGGCCTGCGCGCCTTCGGAGTTCATCAGGCAGAAGCGCGCGGCGTTCCAGATTTTGTTGGCGAAGTTGCGGTAGCTCTCGACGCGCTCGTCGCGCCAGGGGAAGTCAATGCCGGTCGCGGACGCGGCGAGCGCGACGCGCGTGGCGTCGACGCCGTACTTCTCGAACACGTCCATCGGGTCTATGACGTTGTTCTTCATCTTCGACATCTTCTGCCCGTGCTTGTCGAGCACGATGCCGGTGATGAGCACGTCGCGGAACGGGACGGGGCCGATGAACTTCGTCCCCGTCATCACCATCCGCGAGACCCACAGGAAGATGATGTCGCGCGCCGTGGTGAGCACGTCCGTCGGGTAGAAGGTCTTCAGGTCGGGCGCTTCGCGGTCGGGCCACCCCAGGGTCGAGATCGGCCACAGCGCCGAGGAGAACCACGTGTCGAGCACGTCCGGGTCTTGCGCGAGCCTGTCCGTGCCGGCCTGCGCGCGCGCCTCCTCCTCGGTGCGCGCGACGTAGACGTTCCCCTCTTCGTCGTACCAGGCCGGGATGCGGTGGCCCCACCAGAGCTGGCGCGAGAGCGTCCAGTCGTGCAGGTTCTCCAGCCAGTCGGTGTAGACCTTCTCCCACGGCACTTCGGGCACGAAGTGCGGCTCGTGTTTCTCCTTGATGAATTCGAGGCCGCGCCCGGCCATCTCCCTCTGCTTGAGGAACCACTGCAAAGAGATCAAAGGCTCAATCACCGTGCGGCAGCGGTCGCAGCGCGAGATCGCGCCCTCGTAGTCGGCGACTCGTTCGAGCAGGCCGAGTTCCTCGAACCGCTCGACCACCTTCTCGCGCGCCTCGTAGCGGTCGAGGCCGGCGAAGTCCGGCCCGGCGGCCTCGGTCATGCGCGCGCGCTTGTCAATGACGACGAGCTGCGGCAGGCCGTGGCGCTCGCCCATCTCGTAGTCGGCCGGGTCGTGCGCGGGCGTGACCTTGACCGCGCCCGTGCCGAACTCCGGGTCAACCGCCTCGTCGGCGATGACGGGGATTTCGCGGCCGGCGAGCGGGAGCAGGACGGTCGCGCCGACGAGGTCTCTGTACCTTTCGTCGGCGGGGTTGACGGCGACGGCCGTGTCGCCGAGCATCGTCTCGGGGCGCGTGGTGGCGACCGTCAGCCGGCGCTCGCTCCCCTTCAGAGGGTACTGCAAGTGCCAGAGCTTGCCCTTCTGCGTCTCCTTATCCACCTCCAGGTCCGAGAGCGCGGTCTGATCCTTCGGGCACCAGTTGATGAGCCGCTCGCCGCGGTAGATGAGGCCCTCCTCGTAGCAGCGCACGAAGAACTCGCGCACCGCGCGCGACAACTGCTCGTCCATCGTGAAGCTCTCGCGCGACCAGTCTACGCTCGCGCCCTCGCGCCTGAGCTGCTCCGTGATGCGCCCGCCCGACTGGCGCTTCCACTCCCACACCCGCTCGACGAACTTCTCGCGGCCGAGGTCGTGTCGCGTCAACCCCTCCTTCTTCAACTCTCTCTCGACGACGATCTGCGTGGAGATGCCGGCGTGATCGGTGCCGACGACCCAGAGCGTGCGGAAGCCGCGCATCCGGTGGTAGCGCGTGAGCACGTCCATCAGGGTGTGCTGGAGGGCGTGCCCCATGTGCAGCGAGCCGGTCACGTTCGGCGGCGGGATGACGATGGAGTAGACGCGGGCCTGCGCGTCCCGGTTCATCTCGGGCGCGAAGCACCCCTCGCGCTCCCACCGCGCGTAATGACTCTCCTCCGCCTGTTTCGGGTCGTAAGCCTTCGGTATCTCCATGAGGAACAATGGTAACAAGACGGAGTGAAAAGGCAAAACCAGAGGCCGAAGGCCGGAGACTTGTTTTTACAAGCCCCCGGCCTCCGGCCCCTGGCCTTCGGTTTTGCCTTTTCCCTTTACTGCTCCCGCTCTTCGTCGAGCCGCCGCTTGATGAGGAGTTCGGCAAGGTCGGGGACGACCTCCCAAGCTATCTCGCGGACGACCTTCTCCGACATCAGCTCGACCACGCGGCGCGCGATGGCCTCAATCGTCTCCGGCGAGAGCTGCGCGGGGCGCACGCCCTCCTCGACCCCGGTGCGGGCCTCGCCCATCGCGAAGCCGGCCGTCGAAGGCTCGGCCGGGACGAAGGGCTGCGGCGGGGCCGGGGCGTCGGGGATGAAGGACGGGGGCTTCGGCACGTCGCCCTCGACGCTGCCGTCGGTGAACGCGCCCTCGACGGTGCCGGGCACAGGCTCGTCGGCGGGGACGACCTGCGGCTCGATGAACTCCTTCGCGCCCCCGAACTGCGAGACGGCCGCGCCGCCCGCCGCGGCCGCGGAGTCTTCGCCCTGCCGGCCGCCGAGGTACGAAGCCGCCGGCCCTTCGGCGGCCGCCCCGCTTCCCGTCTCGGATGAGGCCGCGCCGGAAGCGACCGACGGCGGCACGTCCTGCGACACCACCTCGCGCACGAGCGCGTCGTCATGCGCCCCCGCCTCGGCCGGCACCCCGGAGAACTCGAACGGCGTGCGCGCGGCTTCGGTCTCGGCGGAAGACGCACCCCACGGGCCGGACTCCGGCTCGTCGAAGACTGCGGACGAGCCGCCGACGACTTGAGACGATTCGCCGGAGGGCGGGGCCGCCTCGCCGTGCGCGGCCTCGGCGAAGGCGCTCGGGGCGTCGGCCCAGGCGGGCGCGGGCGTCTGGAAGTCTTCGAGCGGCGAGTCAGAAGGGTCTGACGAAGAAGCCGCCGCGGCGGCGGGCTCCGGCGCGGGCGCGAAGTCGTCGAAGTCTAAGTCGAGGACGAAGTCGTCGGCCTCCGCGTCGGCC
>JALZHT010000017.1 GCA_030860645.1 Acidobacteriota bacterium | reverse complement strand
CGCGCGGGCCGCGCCGCCCCTGCGCGCCGCCGGCCGGCCAATCGGCCGCGGGCGAGGCGCGTAAGCTGGTCGAATTCGGCAACGTTGATTGGGAGTCCGAGATGTTCTTTCTCGACACCCTCGACCGCGCGCTGCGAGACCAACAGGATTCCACCGCCCACGTCGTCGTGTACGGGGGGCGGCGGGGCGACAGGCGCGGCGAGGTGCAGGCCCGCATGGCCTGCATCGAGGATTATATGCTCAACCGCCGCGGCCTCGGCGAAGGCCGGCTGACGGTCGTCCACGGCGGCTTCCGTGAAACCCCGGCCGTAGAGCTGTGGCTCGTCCCCCCCGGCGGGCGCGCGCCGGCGGCGAAGCCCACGGTGAAAGAAAAAGACGTGAGGTTCAGAAAGGGCGAGATCAAGGACTGGAGGTCGCGCTGTAACATCTAGAGATGTAGGACGCGGAGGGTCTGTGGATTCCAGATACCCCAAAGACCCGGGCGACCGGTACAACTCGGCGCTCTTCCGGCGTACACTGTACAACGCTGGCTCGCCGGAATGAGGTGGCGGAAGTGAACCTGATCAGAGTCGCGTTCGGCACTCTACTGCCGGTCGCTTACGGGGCGAAAGCGTGCCCGGGCAAGGAGTGGCGAGGCATCGTCCCGCTGAAATCCACGCGCGCCGACGTGGAGCGCCTGTTAGGCCCTAACGACGAAAACGGGTCAACCAAGTACGAGCTGCCCGACGCCGTCGTTTATGTCTATTAAATGTAGACCTTCGGAAATTCACGAAGGCGCGCGGCGACCACGACGTGCCGCAACACTTTCACTACTACGACGAGGCGGAGGGTTTCAGCATCGAGGTCTTCGACCGCCGGGGCGACGAGGGCGAGTACGTGCAGTCGTACGGGTACGGGCCGAAAGCTGAAGACCGAAACCTGCGGTGCCCCGGGCCTCCGCCGGAGAAAACGTCGCGGTAATCTCCCTGCACGCCGGCCCGAAGGTCAGCGCGGACTAACCGGCTACACCCATTCCTTCCCGTCAAGAAGACCCGGCGACTCGGCCCGTCAGCTTTACCCGCAAAGGCACTGACGGCGGCCGCCGGCAGGGGGCATGCAAATCCGTAGTAAAGGGGGTGATTTATCAGGTCTGCCGGGGTCGTGTATTAATCCCCCGTTTTAATAAAGCAGGCGGCGACAGGTTGCCTTGAGATAGTTCACAGAACTGGCTAAATATGAGCGCCGAAGATTTCGAGCGGTTTTTGGAATGTCTCTCGCCTGACAGGGAGCAGGCGTGTCGCCGTTACGAAGCCTCGCGTAAGAAGCTCATCGGCTTCTTCAGCATGAGGGGCATTTCCGACCCCGCGAACGCCGCCGACGAGACTTTCGACCGGGCGGCCCTCCAAATCCGCGCCGGGAAAAACGTGCCGGATGTGGAGAAATACTGCCTCGGCATTGCCCGTTACATTGCCAAAGAAAGGTGGCGGCGCGAGCAGAAGGAAAGTTTGAGCTTTCGTACCTTCATCAAGAGCCTCGACGAGGGCAGCGCCGAAGAGGTCGAAAGGATTCAACACGTACTGAAACCTTGTTTCGAGAGGTTATCCGAAGAAGAGCAGAAGCTGCTTCGAGCTTACTGCCAGGTTCCCGGCGGGCGGCCCCGCGCCGAACACCGTCGTCAACTGGCCGAGGCCATGAAAATGACGGTTACGGCCCTGCGGATTCGCGTGACGCGTTTACGCAAGAGGCTTGCGGCCTGCGTGAAGAAACGCTCGGAAAGCAGTTATAAGCCTTGATTTCTTATGGAATGAATCCGAGTTTTGGTGCATTCTCAGGTAGGAAGCGGCTCTCAGGGCGGCGTCCGCACGGCCAGTCTCTCGGCGAAGCATGACTGACGAACGTATCATTGCTTACCTGTTAAGGGAACTTCCCGCAGAAGAAGCGGAGCGGTTCGAGGAGGAGTGCTTCGCCGGGGAGAGTTGGCCGGCCCAGATCAGTTCAGTCGAGGAAGATTTAATAGACGCTTACCTGCGCGGCGAGCTGACGCCGGAACGACACCAGTGCTTCAGACAGAATTATTTAACCACCGCAGCGCGCCGCCAGCGAGTCGCGATGGCGGCCGCGCTCTTGCGCTACGTTGATACACTCCCGGATGAGGTCGAGCCGGATGAGGTCGAGCCGGTCGCCCCTGCGCCGCCCGCCGCGCCGACCTGGGCCGGGCGCTTAATCGCTGTCTGGGGTAGGCAGACTTGGGCCTTGCGCGCCGGCGTCGCGGTCGCAGTCATAGCCATCATCGCCGGCTCGCTCTGGCTCTTCCGCCAACGCGCGCCCGAGCCACGAACCTTTGCGACGCTCGCCCTGACCATCATCGCCGACGACACGCGCGACGCCCGCGGCCCCCGCCCCGGAGGCGGGCAACCCGGCAGAATCAGTCTCCCGCCCGGCACCGACGCGCTGAGAGTCTCTTTGAAGCTACCGGGGCAGCCCGGCCCGGCGGCGCGCTACCGCGTCGAGTTGGTGAACGACGGCGGCGGGATGACCCCTCTGGCCGCGGCCGGACGGGAGGGCGAATCCGTCTCCGTAGAGATTCCTGCCGGGCAACTCAAGCGCGGCCAGTACGTCCTGAGACTCTTCGCCGTCAGACCCGACGGCGCGCAGCAGCGCATCCCCGGCCACTACTCCTTCATCATCGAATAGCCGCCCGCCGTTTGCGCGGCCCGCCTCCTGCGTCGGAGGCCGTACCGCCAAGCCGCTCCGGCCAGCAACGCCGCCGCCCCGGCCACGATCAATTTCAGGTACGCCGGCGCGACGCCCGCCGCCGTCGGCTTGATGACCTGGCGGTACTCGCCCTGTATGGTGAACGCGGCCCAGTAGAAAGGTGAACTCCACTGCGGCTCCTGCCGGATACTGTTCTGGGCCGCGCGCAGGGCCGCGGCCGGCGTCATCCCGCCTTGCAGCATGTTGGCGTAGAAGCGCTTCATCAGTTCGGCCGTCGCCTCGTCGTCCACCTTCCACAGGCTCGCCACCACGGTGGACGCGCCCGCGTACATGAAGCCGCGGGTCAGCCCGACCAGCCCCTCGCCGCGCACCTCCTTGCCGAGCGCCGTGCGGCACGCGCTCAAGACCACCAAGTCCACAGGGGCGCGCAGTTTGTAAATGTCGGCCAGCCCGACGAAGCCGCTCAGCGGCCGCCCGTCGCGGTCGACGAGCGAGAGCAGCAGGCCGGAAAGCTCCGGGTCTTGCGCGTTGAGCAGGCCGTGGGTGGCGAAGTGCAGGACGCGGTACTGCCGCAAGTCCAGGCCGCGGAGGCGGTCGCGTGTGGCGTCGAAGTCCGAGTAGATTAACGCCTCGCCTTCGGGGGCCAACTTGCGGAGTACGTTCAACTCCTGCCTGGCGAAAAATAGAGACGGCACCCTGTCCGGCTCAAGCGTGTCCTCCGGATTATCTGCCGGGACGTGTTGACGCTCGGGGCGAGATTGGGGCGGCCCGCCCGCACCCCGGTCTGCTGCCGAAGCTCTCAGGCTGTAGTTCGATGAAAATACCGGGTCGCCGAACGCGGCCAGCAGCCTGGGGCCGGCCGCCCGGCCGCGAGTCTCCTGCTGGAGCAGTACCAGGGTTGTGGCGGAAGGCGCGTTGACGATCTCGTGTCGCACGACCAGAGGCTCGTCGGCGTTGAGTGGGTCGTTCAGAATCTGGAATGGGATGTACTGTAGAATGCCGTCGGGGACGACGATCAGGCGTCGGGAGTGAATCTTCCCGGCGACAGGGCCTAGCACGAGCCGGCTCACTTCGGCGGCCGCCGCCCGCCTCTCAGACTCCCACTCCGGCCCGGTCTGCGGGGCGGCCAACAGTCCGGCCAGTTTGGTCGCCGCCGTCTCGATGCTCTGCTTACCGGGTAATTCATAACTGGTCAGCCCGTCCGGCGTGACGACCCACAGGTAACTCTTCCGGCCGCCGAGTGAGAACTCCAGCAGGGACGTTTCCGCGTCCGTCACCTGTCTTCTGATGTCCGCGAACCCGAGGGGCGACGGGCGCAACAGGTTATTAAATTTAGCGGCGCTGTTGATCTGCGCCTGAAGGGTCTCGTAGCGCGCGCGAACCTGCCTCAGCTCGTCTTCCACCTTCTCCAAGGCTTCGGGGGCAGCGCCCTCACTCTGGAGCCTCGCCCGCTCGTCCAGCAGCCTTTGCTCCTCCTTCAGCAGCGCCTCCTCTTCGGCCAGCAGCGCCGGGTCGGCCGCCTGCCGCAGTTCCCTCTGGTGGTCTCTCAGGGAGTCTATTAAAGAGCGCGCGCGCCCCAGCTCGCTGGCCTCGAAGGCTTCGATGTCGAACCGCTCGGCGGGCCGACTGGCGTGAAGCTGCATGAGCCACTCGACGTAGGTCTCGTAACGGTCGTGGACGGAGGCGAGGAACGAGCTGCGCAGGTCTTTGCTGGCGGCGTTCTCGCGCAACTGTTCGGTGAGGGCGATTGACCTCTTGAGATACTTTCCGGCCTCTTCCAAATTCTGTTGCTCTAACTCAAGTTTGCCCAGCCCGAAGCAGACCGCCGCCTCATTGGTGTAATCCCCGACGCTTTGGAAAACCCGCAACGCCTCGTGATAAGACCCGGCCGCCGCCGCCAGGTTGCCTTGCAGATAGTTGATCTGGCCGAGGAAGGTTTGCGCCCGCGCCCACTCGCGGCGGCGGTCGCCGATCTGCTCGTAGCGTGTGACGGCTTCGGCGAAAGCCCGCCCGGCCGGCTCGTGCAGCCCGGCCGCGAGGTTGACCCTCCCCAGGTCTTCGTAACAGAGGGCGACCATGTGGGGGTCGTCAGTCGTCCGCGCCAGTTGCAGCGCCTCTTCGACCCGCCGGACGGCCGCGTCATAGTCGCCGAGGCGGGCCTGGACGCGTCCCACTTTGCGGCCGGCGTCGGCCGCCGCCGAGGGGTCGCGCGCCTGATAGCGGTAGAGCGTGAACGCTTCCTCGTAGTGACTGAGCGCCGTCTCCAGTTCCGCGTAAGCCTCGTAAACCTCGCCCAAGCTGGTCGCGATCTGCCCGGAGACGTAAGGCTCGGCCTCTTTATCTGTGACTAGCGGCTGCGCATCGTTAAGCCGAGACAAAGCCTCCTGCCATTGGCCCTGCCTGATCGCGAGGAAGTTCAGATTGATGAGCGCGCGGGCCTGCTCGGTAGGGCTGTTGATTTCACGCCAGATGGCGACCGCGTTCTCCAACGCCTCGCGCGCCTGTCGCACTTTACCGGCCCGCATGTAAGGCGCGCTCAATTCGTAGAGGGAGCGCGCCTCGCCGCGCCTGTCCTGTAACTCGCGCCAGACGCGGAGCGCCTCCTCGTTATGAGCCACGGCCTTCTCTAATTCGGACTGCTGGAAGTAGGTCGCGCCCAACTCGGTCAGGCTCTGCGCTTCGCCGCGGCGGTAGCCGAGACGCAGGCTCAGGGCATGAGCCTCGTTCAGTAAACTCAGGGCCGTCTTGGTATCTTCGCGGGCGCGGTAGGTAGCGGCCGAGGTGGTGAGGGTGTCTACCAGAAGCGGGGCGTCTGTCGTTTGTCTGGCTAAACCGAGGGCCTCGCCCGCGACGGCCAGGGCGGCGTCCGGGTTGTTGAGCTTGCGGTGCACCTCGCCGATGCGGTTGAGCGCGCGCACCAGGGCGGCGACATCGTCCTCCTGCCGTCTAAGTGCGGCGACCGCCGTCAACTCCTCCAGCGCCCGCCTGCGCGCCTCGACGCTGGTCAGAGATTCGACCTCGACCAGCGCGTCGCCCTGGCCCTGCGCCCGCACCGCGGCCAGCGCCAGACCGGAGGCCAGGCCGAGCACGAGCAAGCGGCTGGAAAGACGTGAGAGGCGATGCATCCTGCCTTCCCGCAGACACCACGACTGCTGACGCGCCCGCAGAATAACGTCAACCGGCGACGGCCGTCCACCCGGAGCAGGGGCCGATCAGAAGTCCCTCGGCAGACACTTGACTACCGGGGCACTACACTGGTCGTCAGCCACGCTGGAGGTATTCACGTACAGCTTGATGACCGACGCCAACAGCCCCCTGATGTTCCAACCCAGGTATGAAGCACACGGGTCCTTGGGGTCGGCGGCATCTTCCGTGTGGACTGCGTGCGGCGGCAGCGGGCACCTGCGCTGGCAATCGGCCGGCGAGAGGTAAAACCGGCGCGGGTAATTTTTGATCGTCGGGCAGATGCAGTCCTCCTCGCTGTCGTTGTCCGAACCCGACTTCTGCAAGTTGACGTCCGCGGGCGGAACGAATCTTTCTCTCTCCCGTTGAGCAAGCGGGTCAACGAACCTTGAGTCAGTGCCTTCCTTATACTCGAAATCGAAACGCCGCACGTTCCTGAGCGTGGCGCGGAAGAATTTTTCGAGGAAAGCGGCCCAAGCCCCGACTTGGTTTCTGGCGAAGTCGTAGTTTTTGTACTCGTCGAACGCCGTCCTCAGGATGTAATCGTCGGGCGGCCTTCCGACCTTGTCGAAACTCACCCACGAGAGGCCGTAGTTCCCGCCCGAGCCGCGGCCGGGCGTCCCGCCGACCGGCTCGAAGATGATCGGGTCTTGGGGCAAAGTCCACGGGAAGTAGATGGACACGCCGTGCGAATACTGCAAATCGGGGCCGACGTAATAGGCACAGTTTACAAATTTGTGCTCCCCCTCGAACTCCTTGAGCACGTCCCAGCACCGCTCGGCGATTCGTCGGAATAATCTCAGTCCGGGGTCGGCGCGCACCAAAGCCTCTTTGATTTCGCCCGGATCAGGCCCGTTTTTCTTCACCCATTGAATCGTTCCGAGTTCGAGCAGCCGTTCGATCAGCGCGACCGGCCGGCTGATGGCTTCATTACAATGGCGCAGCAGCAGCTCGCAGAAGTCGTACAGGTCAACGAAGGTTTCGGCCCAAAAGCCCTGCGCTTCGTGACGCGCCAGCCAGATAGCGTCCCGGATGGCGGGGTAGAGCAACTCTCCGCGGTGGTCGAACTCCAGGCCATCTTGCATTGCGGCGGACAGCCTCCTGACGGCGGTCACGACGTTCTGCGGCCGGCTCAAAGTCGTCAGGTCGCAGACGGCCTGCTCCGACGACCGATCCATCAGCGAGAAGTCAATCAGGTTGCGGGCGCACACCCTGAGTATCGTGTGGGCGATGTCCTTAGGTTCCTTGTATCCCTTTTGCACGTTTTGCACTATCGCCTTGATTATTTTTCGGAAGGGCCACCCGACGGCGAGCATCAACCCCTGCGAGCCGAGGAGGTAATTAACCCGCTGCCTGAGCTGATGGGCGATCTCGATGCCATTCATCATGCAGTTGTCGCAGGCCAGAATGTCGAGCTTAGGCGTCCCGGAGGGGTCGCCGAAATGCCTCGCCATGACTTCGGCTAATTCCGTGAGCCGGAGAAAACTCGGCGGGTTATCGTCGGCCAAGAACGTGTTGCCCGCGACCGCCGAGCCGTGCCCGTACAGGATGAGCATGGTTTTCATACCCGGCTCCCAGTAGCGCCTCAATGCGAATTGGAGGAAGCGTGACAGCCCTTCCCTCGCCACCGGCTCCGTGATGGTTAGGGGTTCGGGCGGGTCTTCCGTCTCGCAGAAGTCCGGGGCGGTGACAGGGTGGCCGGGGATTCCATCAAACGGAACGAGATCGTTGTGTAAGGGCCAGCACGGAGTCCTGGTGTTGTCGTCGGAACTGTTGATCACCACGTAGCGCGCCCCCCTCGGCCGGGGGGTGTTGGGGTCGAAGCAGGCCACCACGCGCACTTGATCGCGGGGCGGGTGGGCGGAGATCAAATCCTGTAGGACGGCGATGGAGTTGGCGCTGAGGTTGTTGTCGCCAGCCAAGTAAATCATCACCAGCCACTTGGGCCCGTCTGCCGCTTGTTGCTCGCAGGTGGCCTCTCTGCCTTCGTCTTGCGCCATAATTTCCTCCCACCTCCTCACTCCGCCTTTGCAGCCGGCGGCCCACACACTGTCTCGGAAAGTACAGAGGGGCTTAGCACCTTCTGCACCAGCTTGCAAGCAGTTCCGGCAGCCTCGAACGGAAGGTTGCGCTCACCGCGTAAGCCTCTCCACTACCGTGCCGGTGGCGTGAAGCTAACGACTTGCCCCTTTTATTAAGCATGTCGCGTAGGCGCAATTCGTTTCAGCCGGGTGGAGCGGCCGTGTCAGTCGGAAGTTATCGAGGTCTAGCGACCGTTCCGAAACTTCGGGCCGCCTCGTCGGATGAAACTTTATGCGCCCGCCGGGCATTCATTGTTGGGAACGTCATTCTTCGAGGGCGCCGACCGAGAATTAGTTCGTAAAGGAGAAGCCGATGAGGAACAGCCTGCGCACCCCCTTACGTGACAGCCGCCTGCGGCGTGAAATCATCGCCGCCCTGCTCGTCTCGCTACTGTTCGTCCCGACCCACGGACAGACGCCGCAGCTGACGGTGAGCCTCACCGTCAGCGTCAGGGACGACGCCGGGGCCGCCGTCGCCGGCGCGACGGTCACGCTCACGAGGGTCGGCACCGACCAGACCTTCGTGGAAGAGACGAACGCCGAGGGCGAGGCCGTCTTCACCAGACTGCCCCCCGGCCGGTACGACATCGTGGCGGACGCCCCCACATTCTTGCCTAAGAGGGTGAGCGACCTCCTAATTGACGCCGGCCGGGCCGCCCCCGTCGAATTGGTTATGGGGCGGACTGCCGCGCCGACCGCGGTTGTTGACGCGGCCGCCCCGCCCGCGCTTGAGCGCGAGGAGGAACTCTCGGCGCTCCCGAACCTCAACAACGACCTGACGCCGCTGCTCCAGATCGTGCCGGGCGCGGTGGCGACCGGGCCGTCGTCGCTCGGCCGCGTCATCGTTGACGGCAAGGGGAACGAGCAGCAGACGGCTAGGCTCGACGGGGTGGACTTCACCTCCCAGGTGGATTTCCCCTCGGCCGACGCCGCGATCAACCCCGTCGGGAGCTTTCAGAAGCCGGAGGTCGCCGGCGACCTAGACAACTCCGGCGCGGCGAGCGGCGCGTTCGGGTTCGCGCCCATCTCCGGCCCGGGGTCGGGCACGGTCACAGAGGGGGTGACGTACAAAGGGCCTGAGTCCGGCTGGAGGGCGCAGTTCTACGGCGAGCACCGCAACGACGCGCTCAACGCGCGCAACTTCTTCGACTACGACGGCAAAAACGCCCTCCGGCGGAGTCGGTTCGGGGGCAAGGCCGGCGGCCCCCTCTTCGGTTCGAAGAGCGCCTTCCTCTTCGTCGCCTACGACGGCTGGCGCGGGCGCACTGAGCGCAACGTCTACGAGGCCGTGCCGGCCGACGCCGCGGGCGGCGCCGCGACCGGGCCTCTCGCACAGCACATGCGCTCCTTCCTCCCGCCGGGGACGCACATCGTACCAGGGGCCTCGCTCAACCCGGACTTCGTCGTCGCCCGCCGCCGCACGCGCACCGAAGTCGAGTCGAACGCGTGGGACGTTAGGCTCGACTACTTCCCCTTCGGCCCCGCGCCCTCGCTCGGCCCGGCGGGCGCCCCCGCGAAATCCCGCAGCCCCTTGACCCTCCGTTTCACGCGGCAGACCGCGGAGAATCAAGTCCCCGACGGCGTCACGGGCCGCAGCCAGCGGCAGAGGTTCGTCTTCGCCAACGCGCTCGTCGGGTTCAGGCTGGTTGATAACACGAGGCCCGTCTCCGGCAAGCCCCCGAAAGAGTACGGCCACCACTTCAGGTTCGGCTTCAACCTCACGCGCGTACACGTAGACACGGAGTCCGTGCCGCCCGCCAGCAGCGACCTCGCGCAGTCGCTCGTCACCACCGGCGGCACCGTCAACGTCACGGGCCTGCCCGGACAGCCGCAGACAGTCCCGGTCGCGACGCTGGGCGGGCTGATACGGGGGGTGGGGCGCGGCTTCGACCTGAAGCCCGTCTCCTACAGCGCCGCCTACGACTACTCCCTCCCTCTCGGGCGGAGCCGCTTTTTATTCAGAGGGACGCACGATTTATTCGCCGGCTTCGAGGCGAGGTTCATCCGGCACGACTTCGACCGGCTCGGCGGGCTAACCTATTCCTTCCCGAACGTGGCGGCCCTGCGCGCGGGCACGCCCGGCACCGTCACCTTCCTCTCCGACCTGAGCGGGCCGAGCCCCTTCAGTGGCGGGGCAGGCCGCCGCCGCGCGAGGCAAGAGTTCTACATGGGCTATTTCCAGATAGTCTCGCAATCCCGCAGGCCGGCCGACCCTAACCTGGGCGACTTGGAACCGGCGCTCAAACTCACCTACGGCCTGCGCTACGACTACTTCGGCGGGGTGCGCGAGCGCGACCACCGCGCGGTGGTCGTTGACCCGCTGACCGGCGAGATTCTCCCGCAGGGGGCCCCGTTCTACCGGGTCGATAAATTTAACATCCAGCCGCGGCTCGGCTTCGTGTACCGGCTGTCAGACCTGCCGCCGTTCAAAGACACGATCCTCCGGGCGGGCGTCGGCCTCTACTCGGGCGTCCCGCGGATCGGCGACCTGACGCTGCCGGTCGAGAGTGACCGCTTTAGCACGGGGGTCAACGGCGGAACGTTCCCCATCACCCCGGCCGAGGTCATCCGCGGGTTCGTCGAGAGCCCTTTGACGCGACAGTTCCAGCCGCTGGCCTTCGCGCGCGACTTCTCCCCGCTGGAGCGGGTGCTCAAGTGGGACGTGCAGCTCACGCACACCCACAACGGCTACGACTTCAGCGCATACTACATCGGCAATGTCGGCCGGAACCTCGCGCTCGCCAACATCGCCAACAAAATCGTCGGCGTCTCGACCAACCCTGACCCGACCAAGCCCGCCATCGTCGTCCGCGAGTTCGACATCATCCGCGACGGCCTGGTCTTCCAGCCCTTCGGCGAGTTCTTCTACCGGAGGGGCGGCGGGCGCAGTTCCTTCAACGCCCTGACCTTCCAACTCAAGCGGAACCGCGACGCGACCGCGACGCCGAGGCAGTGGCTCAAGATCGCGGTGGCGAATTTCAACGCGAAGTACACGCTCAGCCGCAGCGTCGGGAACGCGAGCGGGGCGATCCTGAGCAACCCCTTCGACCCGGACGCCGACTTCGGGTACAACGCCGGGGTGGCGCGCCACAGCTTCACCCTCAGCGCCTCTTATAACCTGTGGCAGGCCCCGGAGGCGGCGCGCCGCCTGGACAACCCGCTTTGGGGCTGGAAAATCATGCCGACGCTCAAGGTGGCGAGCGGGCTCCCCCTCGTCGTCAGGCTTAACCGCCCCGACGTCGTCTACGTCGACGCGGCCGGCAACGTCTTCGCCTCGCCGGACGTGGGCCGCACCGCGGTCATCAACACTCCGGGCGGCGGGTCGAGCGGCGGCGCTTTCGTGCCCGACCTCCTCTCCCGCGCAGACCCTTACGCGCGCGGCGGCCTCGAAATCCTGAACCCGGCCGCGTTCGCCGTCCCCGCCCCGGGCCGGTTCGGCAACCTCAGGCGCGGCCAGCTCCGCGGCCCGGCCGTCGTCCAGTTCGACTTGGGTCTGAGGCGGCACCTCTTCCTCTTGGACGACGAGAAGCTACTGGGCGAGTTCCAGGTCGAGTTCTTCAACCTCTTCAACCGGGCGAACTTCAACAACCCGACGACCTCGCTGCCCGGCTCTCTCGGCACGAACCCCGCGCAGAATCAACTCCAGCCCGGCGCACCTTTCACGAGAGCGGCGGCCGGCTCCTTCGGTATCATCACCGCCGCAGACCCGGGCCGCCTGATCCAGTTTTCCCTGACCCTGAGGTTCAACGAGGGCTTTACGAAGTGAGAGGCGGTTCAGCCTCGGATGCGGCGTCGAGTCCGCGCGTCAACCCGTAGGAGGTAAATACCGTCGCGAAAATCACCATCAACGGCATCACGACGGATCCCCTAGCCCCGACCCCCGCGGCCGCCGCTGCGGAGAGCGTTCTCCCGGCGGACGCGGCCGACTCTAATTTCATTCACATGCGGGCCACGGTCGGCCCGTTCAGCCCCGGCGAAACCCTCACCGTCAGGGATGAGGCCACGGCCCTCGACACCGGCGCGGAGGAGAGCCTCACCGTCAACGTGCCCTAGGGCGCAAGCCAACTCAAGGTTACTCTGGTCTGGACCGTCCCGGGGGCCAGGGACGTTCTGCTCAAGACGCTCGGGGGCGTAAGAGGCTAACGTCCCGATTGCGTCAGGTGACCACTGCGACCCCGCATAACCTTAGCGACCTTACAACCCCGAAAATCCACTTTCCCGAACTCTTGACGTTTAACTAATGGAGGAGACTTTACCTCCCTACCATCACTCTGTCCTTTCGGAGGGGCTTCGAGCGTCCCTAATTCTTCGGGCGATCTTACTGCCGTGCTTATCCGCCTTCACGGTAATCCTCTGCACATAGACGCGCGTCGTCGCCGCGTTCTCGTGATCGAGGGCCTCCTGCGTCTCCTGGAAACTCCCGGTCTCTTCGGCCACGATTCGCGCGTATGTATGTCGGGTCTGATGGATGTGGATCTTTTCGATCCCCGCCTCATGCGCGTAGACTTTCAAGTTCTCTGCGAAGGAGCGCGATGAGAGAGGTGCCCCAGGCTTACCCGCTCGGTCATGTCTCGTCCACAGCGGGCGTTCAGAGCCGGGTACGCCGCCCCTTGCCGCTGCTGTGAAATATTCTGTGAGGGCTTCATAGACGGACGGGTCTCCCACTTCCCTGCCGACGAATTTGCCCCCCTTCCGGCGGTATTTAATGATAAGCCGCCCGTCCTTCTGTTCAAGGTCTTTGCCGCGCAATGAGACCACCTCGTTGCGGCGCAGCCCCGTTAGGAAGAAAAAGAGCAGCAGCGCATAGTCGCGCTTGGCGACGACTGAGCCGGAATTGGCCTTCGCCCTGACCACCTCCAGTAGCCGGTTCATTTCCTCGTCCGTGAGCGCTTTAACCGACTCACTCTGGTAGGGCTGTGGATGGCGCGGCCTGGCTTGGGCCGCCGGGTTCATGCGGATGTGCTGGCCCAAGAGCGGATCGGTCATTAACCACTTGAAGAACGACGAAACGCGGGAGACCCTCGCGTAGACGGTCGCCGGCTTTTGCCCCTGTGCCTCCAAGTGAGCGCGCCACCGCTGAACGTCCTCCGGCGTCACCTCATCTGGATGTTTCCCCGTGAAGGCAAAAAATCCTCTAACGACCTGCGTTTTGTCGTGGAGTTTTGAGGCCCGCTCGAAGGTTTCAGCGCGCGTTGAGCCCTCGGCCCAGAACTGGACGGCAGTACGGAGGGCGGCTTCAGTATCAGCCTTGATGAGTCCCTGAGTCACTTCGTGGCTCACGGGCCGACACTCTAACACGGAAAAGTATGCGAGTCCATATGATTCCAATTCCTTCTCAGTAGTGGAATCAAACGGCGCTTTCTGATGAATTTGACCTATCGGAGTGGTTGTAATGCTATATTAGCCTGGCTCGTGAAACATCCGCCCGGATACGGGTCAACTTCTACTATGCGTGCAACCCGCCGCCGCGCCCGCACCCTGTCGCCTCTAGGCTCCCCTGACGGCATTCGCTCGGTCTGCCTCCAGCTTCGTGAACGCTGCGCGGAAATTATCCCCCGTACAGACAAGCAGTTGTACCTGATGCTGGAGGCCGTGCGCAACATCGAGCGCCGTCCCGCGACCGACACCAAGCGCGGCCGGCCCCCGCGCTGGCCGCGCGAACACCTCCTCGAAGTGGCCCGCCACCTACGTGCCGTGCTGGAGCGTGAAACGTCGGGCCGGGTCTCGCTCCAGAGTTTCATCGGGCAGCACCTCCGGGTGCTCCGCTTCCCTCCGGACGTGCAGACGGCGCTCGCGGCAGGCGACATCAACCTCCAGGAGGCGGCGCAACTCGCGAGGCTGACGCCTGAACGGTTAGGCTGCGCGCCGGCCGAGGCCCGTTGCCGCCGCGCCGAGATTTTACAGTCACACCTAGCCGTGCAAGGGTCACAAACCCGCCTCCGGACCCGCGTCAAAGAAATATTGGGTGAAATCCGCGCGCAGGAGGTGAATGCGGAGAGCATGACGGCGGTGATTGAGCGCGTCGACGAGCTACTAGAAATAGACCCGTCCGACGCCCGTCACATGTTCTGGGAGGAGATGAAGCGGCTGTTCTTCTCGATGCGGGAGATTCAGCCGGAAGATCTCGACGAGCAGATTTTGACCGATTTCATGGCCGCGATGGATGAAGTTTCGAACGTGCTCTACCGGATCGAGGTGCGCCGGCGCAGCCGTGAACGGCAGCCGCAGAAGATGAGGATTTAGTTACCGGACGGGGAGTTTATAGCAAGTCAGTTCAGTAAAATATGTGAAGATCGGCCTCAAAACGGCCTCCGTTTAGTAAAATATCTGAAGATTTCAGAGGGCCCGGATTTTTCTTCTAACTGCTGATTTATTAGCGTTTCCTCCTACTCTGACCTGCGCCCTCGTGCACCTCCCTGTTTAGTTAAAATTCTGAAGGTTTACATCCAGATTGTCGAGCTACTCCCCCGGCTCGGGCGTGAGCTTCTCGTGGCGGCAGCGCGCCACCCCCTTCTCGTAGCCTTCCGGGTACCACATCCCCGTGCCGAAACAGTCCGGGCACTTCGCGGCGTCGACGCCGGTCGCCGATTGCGGGCTCTCCGCCTTCCCTTCTTCGGCGATCTGCCGCTTGTCCTTCTTCCAAAGGCGGCGGCGCAGGTGCTCGGCCAGGAAGGCCGGGGCGCTCGAGACGGTCGTGCGGCCCGCGGCGATCTTCAACTCCGCGGCGAGCACTTCGGCCAGCTCCTGCCACTGATGCACCGCCGGCTCCCTGCCCGTGATCTCTTTCGCCGCGGCGCGCAGCGGGCCGAAGGCCTCATCATCATCAACTCTCTCAGTATTAGTCTTAAAAGAAGTCTTCGGCCTACTAGAACCTGCTGCATTTTCAACAGATAGAGTATGCCTAGTCTGACTAGTTTCTAGTCCGACTAGTATGTCTACTTTCTGGGCATGGCTAGCATGACTACTCGGACTAGTCATACTACTCTGACTAGGCAGGGTAGTCGCGACTTCCTCAGGGAGGAAGACCGTATACTCGTTGCCCTCGTGCTCGCCAGCGATCTGTCGTACCGAGACAAGCCCGGCTTGCTGAAGGTGCGCGATGTTGGCTTCGAAGGTAATACGCGCGCCGATCCCTGCCCGCTTCATCAATTTCGGCCTTGAAACGCGAACGCTCCTTACAGGCACGACAGCGCCGCGCGTCATAGCATAGAGTGTGTCATAGAGTTGCTTGCTTTTACCTTTAAAGATTCCGGCCGGTATAGCCTCGCGGGTGATCGAGTTGGCGACCCTTGAGAAGTCGCGCGCGGGTGCTACAGGGCCGGTCGATTCGGGTAGAGAAGTCTGCCTAGTCTGACTACTCAGACTAGTACTGCTAGTCTGACTAGTCGGGGTTAGGGCTTCCGCTTGGGCTTGTGCATCTCCCGGCGGCGAGATGAGGGCGTCATGCGGCAACCTGAGCGCCGGCGGGACGGAGAGCCCCAGCTTCTTCGGCTTAGGCGTACGAAGGGAGGTGGCGGGTTTGGGCTTCGTCTCTGCCATTTAGGGCCTCACTTCACGGCGGCAATCTTCTGCCGCGACAGTTTCAGCTTGTCGAGAACCTCGTCGGTCAGGCTCCACAGTTGGTCGGAGGCCCGGTGCGACTTAGCGTAGAGCACAGCAGGCAGCTTCTGGGAGGGGGCCTCGGCGACTTTTGAGTAGTCGTGCAGGTTTGTGTCGAAGACATGGCCGACGAGCCCGACGGCCGCCTCCACGGCTTGGCGCGACTCGGCCGAGAGGTTGCGCGCCGGCTTGTAGAGGTTAATCACGGCCCCTAGCATCTGGAGCCCGGAGTTGACGTTCTTTTTTACCTGCTCGACGGTGAAGGCGAGGTCCGAGAGACCTTGCAGCCCCATCGCGTCGGCGGCGCAGGGAACGACGACGTAGTCGGCAGAGTAGAGGGCGGCCGTCAGGAGCTTGCCGAGTTGTGGCGGGCAGTCGATGAAGACGAGGTCGTAAGACTTCCCGTGCTCTTGGATCTGGTTGCGCAACCGGTGCGTGAGGTAGTCGGGCTGCATCTCGAAGCGGGCGAGACGGATGTCGGCCGGGACTAGGTCGAGCCCCTCGACCGGGCTCTCGACGATGGCGTCGTCAAGGGGCAAGGGTTCGGTTTTAACGCCAGTTGGTGACTCCGGCTCGATCAGGACGTGGGAGAGCGTCGCCTCGTAGACGTCGGGGTCAACCCATGAGGAACTGAGATTGCCCTGCGGGTCGCAGTCAATGGCAAGCGTCTGGAACCCGCGCAGGGCGCAGCAAGCGGATAGCTCGCGCGTGATGGTGGTCTTGCCAACGCCGCCCTTCTGATTGGCGATGGCGATCGTAATGGTCTTCATGCGGCCTCCGCGCGGCTCGGGATGAGCGCCAGGACTTCGGCCTTGGAGACGAGTTTCTCCCGCCGGTCAAGAGGATTTGAAAAATGCCGGATAGTTCCATCTCGGAGCATCGCGGCCATCTTCTTCGTGCTGACGCGGAGTATTTCTTTACGGGCCTGTTCGGCGGGTATCAAATCCTTGGGCGTATCCATGCGCGCGAAAGTACCACGCCTTTCTATTCCTGTAAATAGCTTTCTTTAGTAATCAGGGTGGGAGCCGGGAAGGGGAGTGTGCTTTTTGCAGCCTGAAACGAGTGGCCGTGCTCCGCAGCAATTTGATCTTAGCTGTACTACGTCTTGGCGGTTTGGAATCCAACCTCGTCCGGGTCTTATGCATGGCCGCGGGAGCGACGGTAAATACGGCTATTCTTTATGACTTCGGCCTCAAATTCGAGAGGGTGCCCGACAGGCTGGTTTGAGTGCGCCATTAGCCCTGCGCCAGTTGTGAGCCGGTGCGCCGCGGCGAGCGCGTGCCCGGTGGAGAGGAGGGAGGCCGTGAGTAGAAAAGAGCCGGCCCGGCTCCGCGTCGGAGCGCTCGTCGCCTTGGCCGCCCGGGCCTTCGCTGACGCGCGGCTCTCTCTTGTCCGCATCGGCCCTTATTACTGGCGGCCGATGAGCAGGCGGCTCAGGCCGCTGCCCCTCGCTATTGACACCGAACACTCGGCGGGCATATCGTTGCCGCGTAGCGACCTCATGCCGGCGAGCGCTTCGCCGGCTCACTACACTCTCTGGCGACTCAGGCCGCAACTGCCGACCACACCCGGCGCCCCCACGCCTTCACGCCGGCGGTCACGTCACAAGTCAGCCACCCGGATGAATCGCGAGAGGTCCCGACCCACCCGGCGTTCGGTTCCCTGGGGGAAGCCATGAAAAAACACGCTCTCTGGTTCTTCGTCTCGTGGTTGGCGCTCAGTTACCCCGGGGGGGCGCGCCCCGCCGCCGCGGCCCCCGTCCCCGCCCCTCCGGCCCGTAACCTCGCTATTAATGTATCTATAGCTAAACCTTTCGAAGGGGCCTTATCGGGCACTGATCTCAAGATAGAGGCGGTCGTCGACTCTACTTTTGAGGTGAAGAGTGCCAGGGCGAGCGTCGAGGGGCGGGCGCTCGATCTGGTGTTTGGAACCACGACGCTTTGTAGCCGGACTGCGGGATTTTGTCAGCCGGGGTGGGTCGGGACTCTGTCCCTGGCGGGGCTGGCGCGGGGCGGCAAGACGCTGACGGTCTCGGCCACGGACGTGTTCGGCAACGCGGGGCGGGCCGAGCGCCGCTTCATTTACGACCAGCCCCCGGCCCTGACCGTCGCCGCCCCGCTGTCCGAGACGGTCGCGCGCCCCTCGGTGTTCGTCGACGCGGCGTGTACGGACGACGACCCGGCGGGCTGTGCCTCCCTGACGGTCGAGGCGGAGCACAGAGTCCAGGCCAGCGGCAAAGCGACCCTCAGGGGCGACATCTCTTTAGCCGCGTTCGAGCGGCTGAGTATGCTTCTCGTCTTTAAGGCCACGGATTCCGGGGGGCAGGTCACTTCCATCTCCCGCAGGGTCCACGTCGAATCGAACGCCAACCTGAGCGAGGTCGAGAGCGTGGGCGGGCGCATCGTCGACGTCCAGCCCGACCGCATCCTGTTCGTCGAAGACACGGAGGCCGGGCTGGTCTTGAAGATCCACGACCGCGTCTCCGGCCGGGACGCCGTGGTTTCGAGTACGTCGGTTGGTTTCGGGCAGATGTTCCTGTCCCCGGAGGGGGCCGTCTTCGAGAAGAATAACGAGACGGATGTTTTCAGCAGTGTCTTCGAATGGCGCGACGGCGCTTTGCGCAACCTCGATCCCCTCAACAGCGGAAACTCTCTCAAGGTCAGGGGCAAATACGCCATTTGGAATAGTAGTAAAGAGACCCGGCCCCCGGACGGCAAGCTCCTGATCCTGCGCGACCTGGCGGCCGGGACTCAGACCGTGGTTTCCGACGCCGGCGCCGGCGTCAGCGACGTTACCGCCGGCGGCGACGTGGTCTACTCGATTCCTGAGCGGAGGCCGGGCACCGGCGACCCCTCCGCCTCTAACGTCTTCCGCTACAGGGGCGGCGTCACGACGAAGCTGACCGACGACAGCAACGTCTGGAACATCAGCCCGCGGACGGACGGCATCAACGTCGCCTACGTCAAAGCCACCCCGTGTTGCAGCCCCCTGACGTTCGCACTTCTCCTGCACAGGCCGGCGGGCGCGGTAACTCTCGCCCCGCCCGGCCCGTGGGAGATTTCTGACCACCGGGTAGAAGGGGGGTGGGTCGCCTTCTCGCGCCCGGGCGCGAACGGCCTGTTCCAGGTCTGGAGGCGCTCGCCGGCGGACGCGGAGGAACGGCTCAGCTTCTTCAACGCGTCGAGTTTCGTCGAGGCGTTGAGTCCGAAGGGCGGGGTCGTCTTTTCCGCCGGCGGGCACACGTTCCTGAAGGAGCCTGACTCGCCCCTGGTCGAAATACGCGGCGCCAGAGGACGGGACTTCTGGCAGAACGAGCAGTGGCTGGTCGTGATCGGCCGCACGCTCTTCCGCGTCAACACCGTCCCCGAGCCGGCCCCGACGCTGCTCACGGAAGACGGCTCGCCGCGCGCCGTCGCGCTCAACGCCGCGAGCCTGGCGCGCGACCCCTTCACGCTCTTCAGCCCGCAGAACCTCAGCCCCGACCGGCGGCTCCGCGTGATGCTGCTGGCCGCTAACCTCAGGCTGCTGCCCGGCGAGGACGCTTCGGCCGTGCTGGTGCAGGCCGAGGACTCCCGGCACCGGCTCTTCCCCCTGCCCGTCGAGTTCGTCGGGAAGGTGCCGAATTTCGACTGGCTCACACAGATCACCGTCAGCCTGCCCGACGAGTTGGAGGGCGCCGGGGACGTGTGGGTCAGCGTTAGCTTACGCGGGGTCAGTAGCAACCGGGCGCTGATTAAGATTCAGCCGTAGAAGGTTCCTTCGCCGATGTTATTAACAGAAGAGGCGGGCCGCTTTCAAAGCGGCCAGCCTCTTCGCGTGGGACGTGGGTCAGCGTGACCTCACGCGCGACGGTTATTTCGTCGTCGCGTAAGACACGTTGGAGTAAGCGGAGTTGCCCGAAGCGTTGTATGCGTAGACGCGGTACCCGTAAGTCACGCGGCGGGCGAGGCCACTGTCGGTGTAACTGGTGACGCCCGCGCCGACCGTCACCAGGGGCGCGAAACTGGTGCAGTTCGCGCCGGTGCAACGCTCGATCTTAAAGCCGCTCTCGTTGTTTGAGTTGTCCGCCCAATTAAGAACGAGTTGCCCGTTCCGAGAGCCGACCGTCACCGCGAGACCGGTCGGGGCGGCGGGTGTCGGACCCGCAATCACGGTCAACGTGTTCGTGGCGCTGCTGCCGCCGTAGCCGCCGCCGGCCGCGAAGCTGGCGCCGACGCCGTTGGGATAAGTCCCGGGCGCGATGCTGCCGAGGCTGACGTTCGAGAGCGACGCGACGCCGGAGCCGTCGGTCGTCGCGTTGCCGACGCCGACCCCGTTCAAGGTGAAGCTGACGGTCTTGCCGCTGATGCCGGTAGTGCCGTCGGTCAACGTCGCCGACAGATTAACCGTCCCGCCGGCGGTGCCGCTCGCCGCGCTGACGGCGAGGCTCGTGGCCGTAGACGGCATGCAGGACGCCGGCAGGTCGAAAGCCTCCGCGCCGTCCGTCACGCTGCCGGTGCTGCCCTGGGTCGCGCTGAAGCCGAGGCCGCGCTTGGCAAACGCCTTCCAGATGGTGCACTGGTTGGCGCCGCCCGTCAGGTTCTGGTCGGCTTGCAGGATCGCGTCGCGGCCGGAGACGAAACCGGGGCTGCACGGCTGAAGTTTCATGCCGTCCGTGACGAGCTGGATGGCGAGGTTGTTGCCGCCCGTCTGCCAGGACTCGTACACGTTCGGGTTGTAGCCGTGCACCTCGACGAGGTTCCAGTACATCTCCCACAGCATGCTCGCCCAGACGTAGCCGACGCCGTGGGGCACCGCGGCCGTCTTAATCGTGTTGTAGGTCGAGGGGTTGATCAACATGTCCGTGGTGTAGGGCGTCGGGCGGATGCCGTTGCCGGTCCCGGGCTGGTAGCTGACGTAAGTGCCGATGCCGCGGGCGGTGGTGGCCGTGTCGGACGGGTCGGTGGTCAGGACCAC
>JALZHT010000282.1 GCA_030860645.1 Acidobacteriota bacterium | reverse complement strand
GTGGTGTTGCCGGCCGCGTCCGTGCAGGTGATTTTGACGGTGTAGACGCGGCCCGCGCCCGCGCCCGCGCGCTCGGCGCGGAGGCGGACGTGGTGCTCGTCCAAGACCTCCCAGTCGGGCGCGGTGTCGCCGTCGCCCGCGCCGTCGTCCGGCTCGTTGCTCGCGACGGCGAGCGTGCAAGTGACCGCGCCGTTATCGTCGGCCGCGGTGTAGCTGACCGCGACATCAACCATCTTGTGGTTCGGCGTCGAGAGCACCGAAGGGCTGACGCTCAGGCCGCTCAGGGCCGGGGCGGTCGTGTCAATCCTCACCTCCCGCGTGGCGGCGGCGCTGACGTTGCCGGCGTGGTCAACGGCGCGGACGCTGACCGTGTGGACGCCCTGCGACGCGAGGGCGAAGCTCGCGCCCGCCCCCGGCGCGACGACGACGGGGCCGCCGTTCACCCAGTAGCGCAACTCTTTGACGCCGCTGCCGGCGTCCGTCGCGCCGAGGTTGACGGTGACGGGCGTCGCGTCGTGCCAGCCGCCGGCGTTCGGCAGGGGCGTCGTGTCTATGGAGGCGACGGGCGCGGCGAGGTCAATGGCGGCCGGGAACGGGAGCAGGACGACGCCCGAGCGCGCGGCGAGCGTGACGCTGACCGCGCCGCCGCTCACCGTGTAGGTCGCGCCGGAGAGCGCGTCCTGAAGTTGCGCGCCGTCGGCGTAGAAGGGCGCGACGGGGACGGAGGCCGTGTTCGCGTCCGCGCCGTTGTTGAGCGCGACGACCGACGCCTCCGCGCCCGCGACGCGCGCGAAGGCGTAGGTGTTGTCGTCGGAGGCGGCGGGCGTGGTGTCGCCCGTCAGCAGCGTGACGAACGCGCCCGCGCGCAGCGACTCGCGCTGCTTACGCAGGTGCGCGAGCGCGGTGTAGAAGCCGAGCACGCCGTTGTCGACGGGGCCGTAGACGTTCTGGTCGCCGGCCTCGTCGGCCCACGGGTAGGGCGCGCGGTTGTAGGGGTCGTCCTCGGGGCCGTTGGGGCCGAGGCCCAGCGCGGGCGCGTTGAGCGCGCCCTCGTCGCCGTAGTAGACCATCGGCGCGCCGGGGTAGGTGAACTGGAAGAGCGCCGAGAGCTTCAGACGTTCTTTAGCCTCGCCGAGGCCCGAGTCGCCGCCGAGCGCCAGGACGTAGAGGGCGCGGTTGGTGTCGTGCGAGCCGAGCAGGTTGAGCATGGCGTCGGTGGCCTGCTTCGGGTAGTCCTCGCGCACCGAGCGCAGCGCGCGGTCGAACTGGCTGGGCGTCAGCCCGACGATCTGGTTGCCGCCGTTGTTGTCGTTGTCGCTCCAGCCGACGCCGCGCGCGAAGCCGAGGACGTTCTTGCGGAAGCGGTAGTTCATCACGGAGTCGAGCTGGTCGCCCGCGAGGAACTGGCTGGCGTCCTCCCAGATTTCGCCGATCAGCGGGCCGTCCGCCTTGTAGCCTTTGGCGTAGCCGCGGTACTCGTGCCACCAGCCGTGGCTGATCTCGTTCGCCACGTCGAAGCGCCAGCCGGAGGCCCCGCGGTCGTACCAGTGCTTGGTGACGCTCGCGCCGCCGCGGTAGAAGAAGTCGCGCACGGGGGCGCTCTCGTTGAAGACCGCGAGGCTGTCGAAGCCGAACCAGCCCTCGTAGTCGCCGCCGTCGCACGGCGCGTCGCCGTTGAAGAAGTTGTACCAGCCGCGGTAGGCCGAGGCCAAAGACTCGCAGCCGCCGTCCGCCGCGTAACGGTGGTAGCGGTCGAAGTAGAGGCTGTCGGAGCTGGAGTGGTTGAAGACGCCGTCGAAGATCAGCCTCACGCCCCGCCGCTCGGCCTCGGCGACGAGCGAGGCCAGGGCCGCGTCGCCGCCCAGCGCCGGGTCAACTTCGAGGAAGTTGTCCGTGTCGTAGCGGTGGTTCGAGCGCGCCTTGAAGATCGGGTTGAGGTAGAGCGTGTCGACGCCGAGCGACTGCAGGTAGTCGAGCCGCTGCTCGATGCCTTTGAGGTCGCCGCCGTAGAACTGCGTGCCGTACTGGCCGTTGAACTCGCCCGGCGCGCGCGGGTCGCCGATGGCTACGTTCCAGGGCTCGCGCAGGAGCGGCGTCTGGTCGCCGTAGAAGAGGGGGCAGCCGGCGGTCGAGCCCGGCCGGCAGTAGTCGTTCGACGGGTCGCCGTTGCGGAAGCGGTCGGGGAAGATTTGGTAGACGTTCGCGCCGCGCAGCCACTCGGGCGTCTCGAAAGCGGGGTCGTGGACGGTGAGCTGGAAGGCCGGGAACGGCTCGCCGTCGAAGGCCGCCCCCTCGCCGCCCTGGTTCAGGTTGTCGTGGTCGTTGCCGTACGAGTCGCTGTAGAAGTCCTCGTCGCCGGCGTCGTTGACGCGGAACTTGTAGTAGAGCACGGAGGGCGTCGAGGGGGTCGTCAGCGTGAGCGACCAGATCGCGTAGTTCGTGCCGCCTTCGACGCGGTCTTCGAGGTACGACATCGGGAGGTCGGCCGGCCCGGCGGTCGAACCCGTGGCCGGGTCGTAGGTGTAGACGCGGACGTGTACGCCGTCAACGTCGAAGGGGAAGGTGCGGAAGCGGAGCGTCACGTCGCCCCCGGCCGCGACCGCGCCGAACGGGCTGCGGTAGTAGGGGTCGAACGTGTCGTGGCGCAGGCCGTCCCACTGGATGTCGCCGGTGGGGCCGGCCGCCGTGGTGATGGTCAGGACGTGCGAGGCGGCGTCGTAGCTGAACGTCACCTTCTGGTTGGCCGCGGAGACGCTGAAGGGGATGTTCGCGCCGTTCTGCGCGCCGCCCTGCCCGTAGTTCTCGTCCCAGCTCTCGTTTATCGCGACCTTCGCCTCGTAGCTGCCGGGCGGGATCGCGGTCGTCTCGAAAGTGTAGATGCCGTCCTCGTTCGGGTCTTGGAGCCAGGAGCGCAGGCAGCCCGGGTCCCAGTCGCCCGAGCACCCGAGTTCCGACTGGAAGCTGCCCGGCGCGACGGCGATTACCGAATTTTTGTTGTCGGTCGCCCAGTGTGATTTGTGGTCGTAATAAAATTTGACGCTCGTCGTCGCGCCGAGCGAGAGGGGTATGTTGGGGCCGTTCTGCTGCGCGAACCTGCCGTAATTCTCGTCCCAACTGTTGTTGACCGGGGCCTTATACTCCCAGTTGCCGGGCGGGACGGTGAACGCGCCCTGCCAGACGCCGTCGTTAGGGTCACGGCTTAAATGCGTGCTGCCGCACTCGGGCTGCCAGTCGCCGGGGCAGCCCAGTTCGCTTTGCAGGCTGCCGGCGATGGTGACGCTCGTCGGCTCGGGCGTGTGCGAGGCCAGGGCCGTGGGAAAACTGTAGGGGAGCAGCAGGGCGGAGGCCGCCAGGCCGAAGGCCGCGAGAGCCGCCAGGAGGCGGAGGGGTTTGGGGAACGACACGTTAGGACTCCTTGAGTTAGCCCCGGGCACACGCGGAAGACGGCCCCGGCTTGGGTGGACGCTTTTCGGCTTGAGACGCTTTGAAGGGGCTGGGGAGGAGGGTTGCGTGTAAACGCAGACTCTGGCAGCCAGCCCGACTTTGTTCGACCCGGCAACATACATTAATCACCGCGCGGGGGTCAAGTTTTCGGGCCGGGGTGAATGCGCCCGCAGGCCGCCCCCCGGTCAATCCTGTGAGGGCCGCGGAAAAGGATTTTAGATTTGCGATTTTTGATTTACGATTCGGGTTGACGAAAGGAGGTTGGCGGCAGGTGTCAATCGCAAATCTACAATCAAAAATTTTCTTCCTGTGTCTCTGTGTCTCTGTGGTTAGTCTCGGCTGTGGCGTGTGGGCCACGCGCGCGGGTGAAAGCGTGAACGAAAAAAACAGGACGTACGAACTAAAGGTGGGCGAGGAGGTCGCGGTCGCGGGTGCCGACTTCACGGTGCTGCTGGCCCGGGTGCCCGAAGACTCGCGCTGCCCGCAGGGTGTGAATTGCATCTGGGCGGGGAGCGTGGGGGCCGAGTTGGTCTTCTGCGGCCCGAAGGCCGAGAGGTCGGGGCGGCTCAACACCAACACCGCGCCGCGCATCTTGAAGTACCGCGGCCGCTACTTCCGCATCCTGAAGGTCAGCCCGCCGCGCGTCGAGGGCCGCGAGATCAAGCCCGCCGATTACGTCGTGACGGTCGAAGTCTCCAGACAGGCGTCCGCGGCCCGGGGCGCGGACGACGTGGTCGAGGTGCGGGACGAGTAGGTGGGCGGTTGCGAATTGAAAGACGGGTTATTGCTTTTCAATCCGCAATCGCTTTATAGCGCGGGGCAGCCGAAGGCTTCGGCCTCGACGACGCGCGAGAAGTTCTCGCGCCCGGCCGCGACGTGCACCCTGATCCGGTCGGTCGTCACGCCCTGCGGCAGCAGAATGACGGCCATCGCCTTGTCGTTGCCGCGGACCTGCGCCGCCGTCGCCCACGCCGCGCCGTCCCAGTACTGCACGTCGAAGTCGCGGATGCCGTACAGGTTCGCCGGCGTCGCGGCGTCCGGCTCGGACGGACTCAGGAACTCGTTCTGCACCGTGTAGACGCGCACCTGGTGGATGCGCTTCACGTCGTTGAAGTCAACTTGCAGCCAGTCGGGCCACGCGTCGTAGGTCGCGTCGTTCCACCCGCCGCCCGCCGCCCAGTTCGCGCCGGCGCGGTCGCCGTCTATCGCGCCCTCGGGCCGGTAGTCGCGGTCGGGGTAGGTCGAGGAGGCCGTGGCGGTCGCGCCGTTCGCCGATGCCGCGAGGTTGCTCAGGGCGGAGCAGGGCGCGGGCGGCGGCGTCGGGGCGGCGAGTTTCATCACGAAGGCGTCGTCGTCGGTGAACTGTCGGTGCGGCTCCGCGTTCGAGTTCGGGAAGTCCGGGGAGATGGTGTAGCCGGCGACGTAGACGTTGCCGGCCGCGTCGGCCGCGACGCCCTCGCCGATCTCGCGCCGCAGGCCGCCGATGAAGGTGCTGAAGTCGAGCCC
>JALZHT010000281.1 GCA_030860645.1 Acidobacteriota bacterium | reverse complement strand
CCCGAGGCGTCGGGCGGCGCGCCCGCGACGGCGTGCGTCGTGTTGAGCGTGGACATGGCGTGGGACTCCGGTCGAAACTGCCGAACGCTTTAACGGGTGGCGACGGCCGCCATGATAAATCCGCGGCGCGGGAAACTCCAGAAGGAATTATTTTAGATTTTTGATTTTAGATTTTCGATTGGGAGTTATCAGTCGTCAGTTATCAGTTATCAGTAAAGACAAAAACTGATGACTGACGACTGACGACTGCGATTCACGATTCACGGCTTTTCTCCTTTATGAGTTGGCGGATGGCCCCGAGGTGGTAGGCCGTGTGGACGAGGATCGCCATCCCGTCGCCCACCTCGGCGTCGCCCCAGGTCTCGGCCGAGCGGAGGTGTTCGGTGACGGTCGCGTACGCCCGGCGTAAATCCTCCCGGAGCCTGTCCCACTCGGCCGGGCTGACGGACTGCACCACCCAACTCCGCCCCCAGTCTACTTTGCCCGTCGCCCCGCGCATGAAGTCGTAGAGCGCGAGGACGTAGAACCTGACGTGCTCGCAGTGGGCCGCGACGGTCGTGGCCCCGGGCCACGGCCGGGCCGAAGCCGCTTCGGCCGTCAGGGCGTCGAGCGTCTGGAACAGCCCGGCCCCCTTGTCGAGGTAGGCGCTTCCCTTGTCGGCCGGCGGCCCCTCGAAGGTCTCCTTCAGCAGTTGAAAGAAGCTGCCGGTGTAATCTTCCTGAGCGATTGTTTTCATCTTCACTCCCGGCCGCGTGGCTTCGCCGCGCGCGGCCCGGGTATTATACTCGGCGTCCGTCAGTCCCGAAGCGCGACCACCCGATGCCGATCCGCAACGTCCTGATCTGCACCACCCAAGTCCCCTTCACCTCGGGCGGGGCCGAGGCCCACGTCGAGGGCCTGCGCCGCGCCTTCGTCGAGTCGGGCTACGCGGCCGAGGTGGCCGCCGTGCCCTTCAAGTGGTATCCGCCCGGCGAGATCATGCGCGGCGCGCTGGCGTGGCGTCTGCTCGACGTGACCGAGGCCAACGGCAAGACCATTGACCTCGTCGTCGGGATGAAGTTCCCGGCCTACACGGTCGCGCACCCGCGCAAAGTCCTGTGGGTGATGCACCAGTACCGCGCGGCCTACAACCTCTGGGGCACGCCCTTCGACGACCTCTCGACCCACCCCGAGGGCGCGCGCCTGCGCGAGTGGGTGCGCGACTGCGACAACCGCTTCATCCCCGAGGCGCGCAAGGTCTTCGCCAACTCGAAGACCGTGGCCGCGCGCCTGCTGCGCTACAACCGCATCGAGAGCGAGCCGCTCTACCACCCGCCGCCGCGCGCCGCGCGCCTGCGCACGGGCGCGCAGGGCGACTACGTCTTCTACCCGAGCCGCCTCGAAGCCCAGAAGCGGCAGGAGTTGCTGATCGAGGCCATGAAGTATGTGCGCGCGCCCGTCCGCGCCGTGCTCGCCGGCGCCGCGGCAGACCGCGCCCGTTACGAATCGCTCGTGCGGCGGCACGGCGTCGGCGACCGCGTCGAACTCCGCGGCTTCGTCGGCGAGGACGAGATGATCGAGCTGTACGCCGGCGCGCTCGCCGTCTGCTACCTGCCGTTCGACGAGGACTACGGCTACGTCACGCTCGAAGGGATGCTCTCGGGCAAGCCCGTGGTGGCTGCGCGCGACGGCGGCGGCGCCACCGAGTTCGTCGAGCACGAAGGGGACGGCCTCGTCGTAGACCCCGACCCGCGCGCCATAGCCTCCGCCGTCGAGCGCCTCCACGCCGACCGCCCCCGCGCCCGCCGCATGGGCGAACGCGCCCGCGAAAAACTGCTCGCCGCCGACCTCTCGTGGCAACACGTCGTCGAAAAAATCATCGCCGCGGCCGGTTAAAATTAACCACGGAGGCGTAGCGAATTTTAGATTTTAGATTTTTGATTTTCGATTGGGAGGCGAAAGCGTTCGCCCGCTCTTTCAGTCGCCAATCAAAAATCTAAAATCTAAAATTATTACCGTTCCTCATTGAAGCGGTCTCTCTCTGTACTCGACGGCTTCCATGAAGGCGCGGCTGAGGCTGCGGTAGTCGCGGGTGCGGGCGAGGTGGTCGCGCCAGAAGTGGAGGCCGCCGAGGTCGCGGTCGGGCGGGTCGTCGGGGTTGCGGCCGAGGTAGCCGAAGAAGTGGACGAGCACGTAGGCCGTGTCGTACTCGCGCGCGTAGAACTCGCCGTCTTCCAACACCTCGCCGAGCGCCGCGGCGCGCGAGAGCGCGCCCGAGCCGAGGGCGCTTATCAAACGCTCGCGCGCGCCGCCCGGCCCGAGGCCCGCGTGCGCGAGCAGCGCGTCTACGTACTCGGCGTCCGACCTGCCGCCGTGGGCGCGCGCGAACTCGGCGCGCGCCGCCCAGTCTTCGAGGAGCGCGCGCCGGTTCTCCCCCAGACGCCGCTCCCACCCTTCGGCCCCGACGAAGAGGCCGCGCCCCAGCCCGCGCATCTCCGCCATGAACTCGTCACGCCGCGGCATCCTCCCGAAAGAGACCTTGAACAGTCGGTAGACGAAGAAGCTCGTGCGCGGGAACTCGGCGAGGAGCTGGTAAGGGTCTCGTTCGAGGAGCGACGCCAGCTCACGGGGCGCGCGCGCGCCGAGTCTTGGTGCTTCTCTTTCTTCGCCGCGCGCGCGGCGCGTGTCGTAGACGACGAGGCCAGGGCCGCGGTGGAGGGCGGGAAAGTTGCGCTCGAAGAAGTCGGCGTCCGGGCGGAGTTCGCGCCGCTCGGCCTCGCCGAGGTAGACGTATTCGACGCCGTAGTGTGCGAGCAGAGTCAGGGCGTCGGCGCCCCCGGCGTACATCCTCCGCACGTCGGCCTCGCGCGAGCGGAACTCATAGCCGTGGCTCCACAGCCACGAGGTCGCGCCGCGCACGACGGGGCGGCCGGCCAGGCAGAGCACGGGCTGGTTGAAGACGGGCGCGGCCAGAAACAGCGCCCGCGGCGCGGTGTGCTCGCGGACGTAGCCGGCGGCGGCGACCTCGTCGGCACTGAAAAGACGTGCGCGGGCGAGGCTTTCGCGTTGCAGCGCGGCGACGCCCGCGGCGACGCAGAGGAAGAGGAGAATGGACACGACCGGCCGCCGCCACCAGCGCCCGGCCGCCAGCCGCGCGAGCCACGCGCCGACGAGGACGGACGTGAGCGCGTGCCACGGGTGCATGAGCTTGATGTTGTCGAAGACGTTGGGCGAGACCATCACGACGAGGCTGAAGGCGAAGAGGGCGGCGAAGGGCAGGTAGAAGACGCGCCACGCGCGCGGGGCCGCGAACCACGCGGGCACGGCCAGCAGCAACGGCAGTCCGAAGTTGCGCAGCAGGTAGAGCGCGAAGCTCTCCTCGCCGCCCCACATCCAGCCCGGCCGCAGGTGTAGGAAGCCGCCCCCGGCCGCGTGTCGCGCGAGGGCGAAGAGGTGCGGCGCGGCGAGCAGCAGGGCGGGCGTCCAGAAGTAGAGCCAGTGGCGGCGCGGCCGCGCGAGGAAGAGGAGGAGGCTGACGAAGCCGACGGCGAAGTAACTGTGCGTGTGAAAGAGCGGCATGAGGCCGGCGAGCGCGCCCGCCGCGAGCAGGAGCCGCCGGTCGCCCGCCGCCGGAGGCGTCTCTTCTTTTTCGGAGCCGCGCCTCCAGACGACGGCGAACAGCGTGAAGATCATCAACGCGGCGGGCAGTCCGAAGAGGCTCGTGCGCTGCGGCAGCATCGTGTCGGCGACGAGGTTCGTCCAGTGAATCCCGCGCGCCCAGATGTTGGCGTAGTTCTCTTCGAGCGCGCCCCAGAAGGCGAGGAAGCTTTGGCCGCTCCGCCGCCAGTCGCGGAAGAACTCGACGAACCCCAGCCCGCCGTTGAGCAGGAAGAGACAGGTCGCCAGCACGGCCGCCGCCTGCGAGCGCGCGACGCGCCACGCGAGCGAATAGAAGACGGCCGTGACGGCGAGCGCGAGCGGCACCGCCGTCGCCAACAGCGCGGAGTGCATCCCGGCACCCGAAGCCATCAGCGCGGCCGTCAGGAAGTCCGGGAGGGAGGGGTACAGGAGCGGCTCGGGCGGCAGCGGCGTGTAGGCCGGCGGGAAGTTCGCGCCGTACAGGAACGACGAGGTGAGCGCCGCGTGGAAGGCCATGTCGAACCAACTGTTGCCGCCCGAGTAGACTCCGCCGTCCGGCCCCGGCGCGAGCATGTGCGCGGAGAAGAGCCGCCAGTAGACGGGCGCGGAGACGGCGAGCACGGCGGCCAGGCCCGCGTACTCGCGCCGCCACAACTCTCCGCGCCGCAGCTTTCGCAGCCCGCGCAGCGCCGGCAGCCAGACGAGCAGCGCGCCGGCCCAGACGCCCGCCGCCGTCCACGCCGCCGACGCGAAAGAGAGCCGGCCCTGCGCCCGCGCCAACGCGTAAGCCCCGAGGCCCGCGAGCATCCAGCCGACGACCAAGCCCCACGCCGCCTGCTCGGCGGCGCTCAGCAGGCCGCGCAGCACGCGCCGCACGAGGCCCGCGCCGAAGAGCGCGCCCCCCGCGAGAAACAGCAGCATCAGCATGTCGGTCTCCGCCGCCCCGATGAAGAATTTTAGATTTTAGATTTTTGATTGGCGATTGAAAGAGCGGGCGAACGCTTTCGCCTTCAATCGCCAATCAAAAATCTAAAATCTAAAATCTAAAATGCCTTCGCGGTTAGTGTGGCCCGCCGTCAGCGCCCGCCCTTCAGCGCCTTGTATTCGAGCGAGTCCGCGAAGGCGGGCGTGAGGCGGCTGGTGTCGCCCGTCTGCTCCAGGTGGCCGATCCAGTGCAGCATCCCGTCGAGGTTGCCGTCGGGCGGGTCGTCGGGGTTGCGCCGCAGGTAGCCGAAGAAGTGGAGGAGGACGAGCGAGCGGTGCTTCTCGCGCTCGGCGAAGCGCGGGTCTGCGGCGACGCGCAGCAGCACGTCGGCGCGCCCGGCGCGGCCCGCCGCCAGC
>JALZHT010000280.1 GCA_030860645.1 Acidobacteriota bacterium | reverse complement strand
GCCCCCGCCCTGGCCCTGCCGGTCATGCGCCTGATGAACTCCGCCTCCTCGGGGATGTAGGGCGTCCCGTCGGTGCGGAAGACTTCGTGGAACCAGACGGACGGCTCGCGGTCGGTGTAGGGGCGCTGCCAGGAGTCCCACGGCAGGTGGGTCTGCGTCTTGCCCTGCACCAGCCCCCAGTTGATCATCCCGACGTTGTGCACCTTGCCGACGAGCAGCCCGCCCATGAAGAAGCTGCCGTTGCCGCGCGCCATGTACTCCGTGCAGATCATCGGGCGGTTGTACCGCTTCAGCCAGTTGATGCGCCGCTCAAGCTCGGTGGGCGAGTCGTAGTTGTGGAAGGTGATGACGTCCGACTGCTCGATCTGCAAGCGATCCATCTCGGTCATCTTCTCCGGCGTCGACCAGTCGCCCTTCCAGACGCCGGAAGTGAGGGGCTGCGTCGGCCCGGCCTCGCGCGCCCACGCGAACGCCTTCGGCAGCAGCGCCAAAACCATCTCGACCTTGTTCTTCGGCTCCAGCCTGTCGTAGCTGCCGGGGTTGATGTTGTCCGGCTCGTTCCAGATGTCCCACGCCAGCACCCGCGCGTCTTTGGCGAACGCGCCGACCACGCCCTTCACGTAGGCTTCGAGCCGCGGGTGCTCCGAGGGGTCTTGCAGCGCCTTCGTGCTCGGGCTTTGCACCCAGCCGGAGTTGTGCACGCCGGGCTTGGGCGGGCGCTGCCTGCCGAGCTGCGGGTTCGGGTCCCAGACCGAGTCGAAGAGGACGAAGATCGGCCTGATCCGGTGCCTCTGCGCGATGCGCAGGAACTCGTCGAGGCGGCGCTTGAAACCTTCCGGGTCCTGCTGCCACAGAAGGTCGTGGAGGTAGACGCGCATCGTGTTCATCCCGAGGCCCTCGGCCCAGCCCAGCTCCAGGTCGATGCGCTTCGGGTCGAAGCTGTCGGCCTGCCACATCTCCAACTGGTTGATCGCGCTCGCGGGGTTGTAGTTGCTGCCGACGAGCCACGGCTGCTTCTGGTACCAGTCGCGGGCCTTCTGCTCCGACCACTTCTGCGACTGCGCCGCGGCGGCCGCGTGGCAGAGTAAAAGGATGGCGAACAACTGCGCCGCTCTTCGTAATTGTGACATTGACTCTCGACCTCCGCTCTGCTTGACGTTCTACGACTTCCCGCGTACCACGCGCAGCCCGTACAGCCCGCCCGCGGTGTTGCCGGGGCGCGCCTGGAAGCGGACCGTGATTTTCTCTTTACCGCGGGTCAGTTCCTCTGGAAGCGGGTACGCCACGTCGAAGAACTGGCCCGGCCGGTCGTTCTGGAGCGACTGGGTGGCGACCCGCGCGCCGTCCACGAGGATGTCGAACGTCCTCGGCCCGGCCTCGCCGCCCCAGTAGGTGCAGACCAAAGACACCGGCTCGCCCGGCAAGACCTTCAGGTCGAACGAGACCCAGCCGCCGTCGCGCGCGTGCCGCCACTTGCGGCCCTGGTGCTCGCCCGCCTCCGTGCGCTCGCCCCGCATGTTGTGGTCGCGCTCGGGCTGCATCTCGCCGGGCTGGGCGAAGTCCACGGTCCTCGCCTCCAGCCTGCGGGCGCGCTCCAACTCGGCCTTGTACTCGGCCTCGCGCAAAACCCACTGCTGCGGCGTGAACAGATCCCAGTAGACCGAGTAGCGCCTGCCGTGCATCCGGTAGAAGGGGTACAGCGTCACGTCGCGGGGGCGGCCCGCGCCCGCCGTGCGGAACGTCGTGGGCCGCCCCTCGACGGGCCTGACCCACTCCGCGAGCGGCCTGTTCCCCGTGACCATCACGGGGACGGAGACCAGCCCCGCGACCCCGGCCTCGTCCCCCGGGCCGAGTTCGCCCGCGAGCACGCTGGGGCCGTAAAGGACGGCGGCGCGGTTCGGGTTATCGGGCAGGGCTTCGAGCCTGAGCGACATCGGGATTTTCAGCTCGACGCGGTCGCCGCCCTCCCACGCCCGCCGAATCTCGACGTAGCCGCCGGGCTTCGCGCCGGCCGGCTGCGGACGCCCGTTGACCAAGACCCTCATGCCCTCCGCGGCCCAGCCCGGGTGACGCACGCGCAGCGCCAGCGCGGTCGGCCTCTCAAGGTCGAAGGTCAGGCGCACGGTCTCCTCGTCGGGGTAGCGCGTCTCCTGCCTGAGCGTCAGCCCCTTCTCCTTCCAGCGCACTTCGGAGGGGATGAAGAGGTTCACCCACAGCGCGTCCTCGCCGCGGAAGTAGATCGCCTCGCCGTACTTGGCGTGGTTCTCCATCCCCGTGCCGACGCAGCACCAGAAGCTGTCGAACGGCGTCGAGTAGGTCTTCTGCGCGCCCGGCTTGAGCGGCACGAAGTAGCAGAACATCCCGTCTTCCGGGTTCTGCGAGGCGAGGATGTGGTTGTAGAGGGCGCGCTCGTAGTAGTCGGCGTACTCGACCGCGGGGCGCCACGTGAACAGGCGGCGCGTCAGCTTGAGCATGTTGTAGGTGTTGCAGGTCTCGCAGGTGTTCTGGCCGAGGCGGGCGTCGAGCTTATCCGGCGGGCCGAAGTGCTCGCCCTCGCTGTTGCCGCCGATGACGTAAGAGTGGTGGCGCACGACGCGCTGCCAGAAGAACTCGGCCGCCGTTCTGTCGGACGCGTCCCCCGTCAACTCGTGGAGGCGCGCCAGCCCGATGACCTTCGGGATCTGCGTGTTGGCGTGCAGCCCCGGCAGGCGGTCTTCCCGCCGGGCCAGCGGGTCGAGCACGGCCCGGTGGCGGAAGCGCCGCGAGAGCCTGAGATACTTTTCGTCGCCGGTGCGCGCGTACAGCTCGGCCAGAGACTCGTTCATGCCGCCGTGCTCGGCGGCGAGCATGCGCTGGAACTGCTCCTCCGTCAGTTTGGCGGTCGTCCGGTCGGCCCAGTCGCCGAGCTTCGTGGCGACGGCCAGCGCCTTCTCGCCCGCGCAGTAGTGGTGCGCGTCGAGCAGGCCGGCGAAGACCTTGTGCATCGTGTACCACGGCACCCAGCCGCCGTTGAGGTCGAACCCCTGCGAGCGGATGTCGCCCGCGGCGACCTCGCGGAAAATCTTTTTACCGCCGGGGATGGCCGCGACGTAGCCGTCGCCGTTGGCCTTCTGGCACAGCTCCAACTCGCCCACGACGTAGCCGACCCGTTCGCGGAAGCGCGCGTCGCCCGTCGCCGCGTACATCAGCGCGCAGGCCGTCAGGTAGTGGCCGAGCGAGTGGCCGGCGACGCCCTGCGCCTCCCAGCCCCCGTACACTTCCGCCTTCGGCTTGAGGCCCGCCTCCTTCCGGAACCAACTGAGCAGCCGATCCGGCTCCAGCCGCAAAAGGTACTCGGCGTCGAGCGCCATCGCCTTTTTGAAAGGGCCGTCGAGCAGCCGCACGTCGGCGAGGTCGAACTCGCGGGCCTCGCGCCTGATGCCGTCGGGCACCGGCCTTTTAAGTCCGGCGTCGCCGGCGAAAGCGAGCGGCGACGAGAGGACGGCGATTCCCGCCAGCAGGAGCCCCCTGCCGCATGGCGACCGAGAGTTGGGAACCCGCGTGTTGATTCTACGAAGTGCGCCCACTGTCTTTAACGGCCCTTGCCCGCAGCGCAAAATCTTGTAGGACGGGCGCTCACGACCGTCCTATTAACATCCTTCTCACACCCCCCGGCGGCGACGCGGCGCGTCGTCTCAACGCACCCCCAAGAGGATGTCCATCGTCAACTGGTCGAGCCGCTCGTACTTCAGGCCCTTCGAGGAGAGCGCCGCGCGGTCGAACTCGCGCGAGAGCAACGCGCCGGCCTTGTCCTTCTCGAACTTCCCGAAGGAGCCGTTGCCGTCCGCCGCGGCGATCTCGGCGAGCAGCGACTTGATCTCGGCGTCTTCGTTCCACTGCCGCCCCTTCTCCTTCAGGACGAGGTAGGTGCGCATGCAGCCCCGCGCGAAGTCCTTCACGCCCTCGTAGTCCTCCGTGCGGTAGGCGTGGGCGTCGAAGGCGCGCGGCCCCGTGTAGCCCACGTCTTCGAGGAACTTCACGAGCCAGAAGGCCGTCTTCGGGTTGGCCGAGCCGAACCGCAGGTCTTGGTCGTAGCGGCCCGGTATCTGGTCGTTGAGGTCTATGTGGAAGAGCTTGCCCGCCTCCCACGCCTGCGCGACGGCGTGCGTCATGTTGAGGCCCGCCATGTGTTCGTGCGCCACCTCCGGGTTGACGCCGACCATGTCAGGGTGCTCCAGAGTCTCGATGAGCGCCAGGTACGCGCCCGTCGTCGGCATGTAGATGTCGGCGCGCGGCTCGTTCGGCTTCGCTTCGAGCGCGAACTGGTAGCCGTAGTTCTGCGCGAGCGAATACTCGCACAGGTAGTTGAGGGCCTCGCGCAGCCGCTTGACGCCCTCGTCCGGGCGGCGGCAGGCGTCCGTCTCGACGCCCTCGCGCCCGCCCCACAGCACGAAAATCTTTGCCCCGCACTCCGCCCCCAGGTCCATCGCCCGCATCGTCTTCTGCAAGGCGTAGGCGCGCACCGAGGCGTCGTTCGAGGTGAACGCGCCGTCGCGGAAGACCGCGTCGTAGAAGAGGTTGACGGTCGCCATCGGGACGACTATCCCCGTCTCCTCGCAGGCGCGCCGGAACTCGCTGACGATGCGGTCGCGCTCCGACGGGGTGGCGTCAATCGGCACGAGGTCGTTGTCGTGGAAGTTGGTGCCCCACGCGCCGACCTCGGCGAGCATCCGCACGATCTCGACCGGCGAAAGCGCGGGCCGCACCGCGTCGCCGAACGGGTCGCGGCCGCGGTTGCCGACCGTCCAGAGGCCGAACGTGAACTTGTGCTCCGGGCGCGGCGTGTACTTGTCTTGTGTCATGTCGCGAAACCTCACTTCCCGTAAATAATCCTGTAGGGGCGGGGCTTGTCCCCGCCCGCTCAAGCCTCGACACTATTCGACGTTGATCTTGACGGTACGGTGCGGGCGGGGGCAAGCC
>JALZHT010000279.1 GCA_030860645.1 Acidobacteriota bacterium | reverse complement strand
GCCCGAAGCCGTAGCGCCCGCAAGCCCCGAAGTCGGTCGCCAGCAGCAGCGCGTCGGCGAGCGAGGCGGTCTGCGAGACGCGGGCCGGCTCGCCGTTCCAGAAACAGCCGAGCCCCTTAGCGGCGTAGGCGATCTCGCCGAGCGCGGGCATGTTGATGACGCCGACGGTCGGCTCGCCTTCGATTTCGAGGCCGAGCAGGACGCCGTAGAAGGGCACGCCGTGGACGAAGGAGTAGGTGCCGTCTATGGGGTCGATGATCCAGCGGCGGCCGGAGTCGCCGGCCGCCTCGCCTCCCTCTTCGCCGATGACGGCGTCCGCGGGGAAGGCTGAGCCGATCTCGCGGCGCAGGAATTTCTCCGCTTCGAGGTCGGCCTGCGTGACGAAGTCGTCCTTCCCCTTCAGCCGCGTCTCGAACTCTTTCCGGAAGTAGCGGAGCGTAATCTCGCCGGCCTCGCGCGCGATGCGGACGCTGAAATCGAGAAGCTGTTGCAGCTCTCCTTTACTCATCGTTCACTCTTCCCCGCCCGCGCCGCGCCAGCTCGCGGCCCAGCGCGTCGAGCGTGATGCCGCGCTCAATCATCAGTACGACCAAATGATAGACGAGGTCGGACATCTCACACGTGAGCGCCTCTCGGTCTTCGTCCTTCGCGGCGATGATGGTCTCGGCCGACTCCTCACCCACCTTCTTCAGAATCTTGTTCAGCCCCTGCTCGAAGAGGTACGTCGTGTATGAATTCTCGGGCCTCTCGCGCCGCCGACTCTCCACCACGGCGAAAAGTTTTTCGACGACCACGCCGAAGCCTTCGCCCGCGCCACCCCCCACTTCACCGACAGCGACGACCTCGACGACCTCGTCGCTAACCAACTCGCCCTCCAGCGCCGGCACGCCGTTCTCACCGGCCTTATCGGACGCGGGCGACTCCCGCGGCCCGGCCTCTCCGAGTTGGCGATGGAAGCAAGTGCGCGCGCTGGTGTGGCAGGCCGGGCCGCGCGGCTCGACGAGGACGACGAGCGCGTCCGAATCGCAGTCGAGCCGCACTTCGACGACGCGTTGCGTGTGGCCCGAGGTCTCGCCCTTGTGCCACAGCCCGCCGCGCGAGCGCGACCAGAACCACGTCTCGCGCTCGGCGAGCGTGCGCCGCAGGCTCTCCTCGTTCATGTAGGCGAGCGTTAGGACTTCGCGCGTGCGCGCGTCCTGCACCACCGCGGGGACGAGACCGCGCTCGTCGAAACGCACGTCGTCCGGCCTGAGATTCATCGCACCAAGACTCCGCGGCCGCGCAGGTAATCCTTCACGCGGCCGACCGTGAACTCGCCGAAGTGGAAGAGCGACGCGGCGAGGACAGCGCTCGCGCCGCCGACGGTCAGCGCCTCGTAGAAGTGTTCGAGCCGGCCCGCCCCGCCCGAGGCGATGACGGGGACGCCGACGGCGTCGCTCACGGCCCTCGTCAGCTCGATGTCGTAGCCGTCGCGCGTGCCGTCCCGATCCATGCTCGTCAGCAGAATCTCGCCCGCCCCCAGCGCCTCCGCGCGCGCGGCCCACTCGACCGCGTCGAGACCCGCCGCCCGCCGCCCGCCGTGCGTGAAGACTTCCCAACCGCCCCCCCCGCGATTCGGGTCTCTGCGCCGCGCGTCGACGGCCACGACCATGCACTGGCTGCCGAAGGTCTCCGCGCCCTCCGTAATCAACTCGGGGCGGGCGACGGCCGCCGTGTTAAGCGAGACCTTGTCGGCCCCGGCGCGCAGCACCGCACGCACGTCCTCGATGGTGTTCAGCCCGCCGCCGACCGTGAACGGGATGAAGACCTCGTCGGCCACGCGCCGCACGAGTTCGGAGACGATGGCGCGCTTGTCCGAGGAGGCCGTGATGTCGAGGAAGGTCAACTCGTCGGCCCCCTCCTCGTCGTAACGCCTGCCCTGCTCGACGGGGTCGCCCGCGTCCGCGAGCGAGACGAAACGAATCCCCTTGACCACGCGGCCGCGGTCAACGTCGAGGCACGGGATGATGCGCTTCGCCAGCATAAAGCAAATGGACAAAGTTTCACCGCGGAGGCACAAAGACACAAAAGAAAGGCGCGGAACTTCTTTTGTGTCTTTGTGCCTCCGCGGTTGAGATCGTATCGGTCATTGCCTAACTCCACTCCGAAAAATTCTTCAGCAGTCGCAGCCCCGCCGACTGGCTCTTCTCCGGGTGGAACTGCACGCCGCAGACGTTGGCGCGCGCGACGGCGGAGACGTAATTCAGGCCGTACTCGGTCTCGCCGAGCGCGTCGGCGGCGTCCCCGGCTTCGCAGAAGTAGGAATGAACGAAATAGAAAAAACTCTGGTCGGCGATGCCTTCGGCGAGGGGGTGTGCGCGCGTCCACCTGACCTGATTCCAACCCGCCTGCGGCACGCGCAGCGCCGCCGGGAACCGGCGCACGCGGCCGGGCAGGAGGCCGAGGCCGGGCGTGAGGCCGAACTCCTCCGACTCTGCGAAGAGCATCTGCATCCCGACGCAGACGCCGAGCAGCGGCGTGCCCTCCGAGACGCGCCCGCGCACAAGTTCGTCGAAGCCTCTCTCTTTGAGTGCGCCCATGCAGGCTCTGAACGCGCCGACGCCCGGCAGCACGAGTTTTTCCGCGCGCCGCAGCACGCGCTCGTCCGCGCTCACCACGGCCTCGCCGCCCGCCGCCTGAAAAGCCTTCTCGACCGAGCGGAGGTTCCCCACCCCGTAATCAATGACGACGACGCCCGCCAAACTCTACAAAACCCCCTTCGTGCTCGGGACGCCCTCGACGCGCGGGTCGCGCCCGACCGCCTGGCGCAACGCCCGCGCCGCCGCCTTGAAAGTGCCTTCGAGGATGTGGTGCGTGTTGCGGCCGCGGAGGCAGTCGAGGTGCAGGTTGCAGCGCGCGGCCTCGGCGAACGAGCGCCAGAAGTGCTCGGCCAGCTCGACCGAGAAGTTGCCGATCTGCTGCCGCCGCGTCTCGACCTCGTAGACGAGGTAGAAGCGCCCCGAAAGGTCTACGACGGCGCGGCACAGAGCCTCGTCCATCGGGACGAGGGCCGCGCCATAGCGCGTGATGCCTCGCTTGTCGCCGAGCGCCTGCGCGAGCGCCTGCCCGAGCGTGATGGCGATGTCCTCGACCGTGTGGTGGTCGTCAATTTCGAGGTCGCCGCGGCACTCGACTTCGAGGTCGAACAGGCCGTGGCGCGCGAACAGCTCCAGCATGTGGTCGAGGAACGCGACGCCCGTCGAGACCTCCGCCCGCCCCCGGCCGTCGAGCGCGAGGCGGACGCGCACGTCCGTCTCCTTCGTCGTCCGCCGCACCTCGGCCTCCCTCGCCACCGCGCCCACTTCGGTGCTCATCCGCACACGCTCCTTTCAACTCGGCTTTCGGTTTCCGGTTAAGACATTGCTCTTACTGAAAACTGAAAACCGCAAATTTCACTTCCCGTCGAAAATCTCTTTCAGCGCCTCGATCAGTTTGTCGTTCTCCGCGGGCGTGCCGACGCTGACGCGGAAGTAGTCTCTGAGCATCGGGTAGCCGCTCACGTCGCGGGCGAGGATGTCGCGCGCGAGCAGTTCGCGGAAGACGTGCCGCGGGTCGAGTCCGGAGCGGACGACCATGAAGTTCGCGCGCGACGCGACGGGCCAAAGGCCGCCGATGCGATTCAAATTCTCGAACACCCTCCCGCGCTCCTCGACGATTTTGAGTACGTGGCGGCGCAGCTCGGCCTGGTAGTCGAGGGCGACTTCGGCGGCGGTCTGGGAGAAGACGTTGAGGTTGTAGGGCAGCACGGCCTTGCCGATCTCGCGCGCCAGCTCCTCCGAGGCCAGCATGTAGCCGACGCGCAGCGCCGCCATCGCCATCGCCTTCGAGAAGGTGCGGAAGACGACGAGGTTGTCGAAGTCTTTCAGGAGCGGGACGGCCGTCTGTCCCGAAAATTCGTGGTAAGCCTCGTCAACGAAGACGAGGCCGCGCGCCGCGGCGAGCAGGCGCGCCAGGTCTTCGTGCGGGATGACGCAGCCCGTCGGGTTGTTCGGCGAGCAGATGATCGTCACGTCGGGCTGCTCGGCCTCGACGGCCCGCGCGAGCGCGTCCACGTCGAAGCCCAACCCCTCGTCGAGCGGGACGCCCAGGGCCTCGCCGCCGAAGACCGTGACGAGCTGCCGGTAGAGCAGGAAGGTCGGCTCGGCGAGCAGCACGCGCTTGCCCTCCCCGACCGTGACCATCAGCGCCGCCTGGAGCAGCTCGTTCGAGCCGTTGCCCGCGGCCACCCCGCCGGGCGTCCAACCGGCGAAGGCGGCCAGCTTCTCGCGCAGGCTCGCGGGGGTGAAGTCCGGGTAGCGCGCCCACGCGCGCTCGCCGAAGCGCCGCAAGACCTCCTGCTTGAAAGAGTCCGGGGCCTCGAAAGGGTTCTCGTTCTGGTTGATCTTGACGGACGCGCGCTCCGCCGCGAGCGTGTACGCCCGCAGCCCGCGCACGTTCGGCCTGATTTTATCCAGCGGGTTCATCTCGATTTAATTTTAGATTTTTGATTTGCGATTTGCGATTTGGTTTTCAGTTTTCGGTTTTCAGTTAAAGACAAGAATCGAAAACCGTCAATCGCCAATCAAAAATCTAAAATCAAAAATTCCTTAATCTCCCATCCTGATGAGGGCCGAGCGCGCGTGCGCGTCGAGTCCTTCGGAGTGTGCGAGCGCGGCGATCATGGGGGCGGTGCGGTTCAACTCTTCGCGCGTGTAGCGGACGACGCTCGTGCGCCGCAGAAAGTTGTGGACGCCGAGGGCGGACGAGAAGCGCGCCGCGCGGTTCGTGGGCAGGACGTGGTTCGGCCCGGCGAAGTAGTCGCCGACCGCCTCGGGCGTGTGCGCGCCGAAGAAGATGGCCCCGGCGTGGCGGACGCGCGCGGCCGCGCCCTCCTCTTCGCGCGTGACGATTTCGAGGTGCTCGGGCGCGAGTTCGTTGACCACGT
>JALZHT010000278.1:1788-4973 GCA_030860645.1 Acidobacteriota bacterium | reverse complement strand
AACTACGCGGACGCGCGGCGGCAGCCGGCGGAGGAGACGCTCGAAGAGAGGGTCGGGGTGCGGCTGCGGTCGCGCCTCTACGAGATGTGCAGGACAGTCCACATCGACGGCGAAGACTACCGCAAGCAATTCGACGCGAAACAGGTTTAGCGTTGCAATCTCACCCGCCGAACGCGAGCCGACCTTTCACAGAAGGGTCGGCTTTTTTTTTGCGCGGCGGCGTCGGTTCGCAGTAACGCGCGGCGACTGTATATAATGCGTTGACACCAGCCCTTCGGAGAGTAGCCCGTAGATGCCCAAGCGCACCGACATCCATAAAATCTTGCTCATCGGCTCCGGCCCCATCGTCATCGGGCAGGCGGCGGAGTTCGACTACTCGGGCACGCAGGCGTGCAAGGCGCTGCGCGCCGAGGGCTTCGAGGTCGTGCTCGTCAACTCGAACCCGGCGACGATTATGACCGACCCGGAGACGGCCCAGCGCACCTACGTCGAGCCGCTCACGGTCGAGACGGTCGCCGCCATCATCCGGAGGGAGAAACCCGACGCGCTGCTGCCGACCGTCGGCGGGCAGACGGCCCTCAACCTCGCCATGGCGCTCGCGGACGCCGGCGTCCTTGAGGCCGAGGGCGTCGAGATGATCGGCGCGAAGCGCGAGGCCATCCGCGTCGCCGAAGACCGCGAGCTGTTCAAGCTGGCGATGGAGGAGGAGGGCCTGCCGATGCCGCGCGGCGGCTTCGCCCACTCGTGGGCCGAGGCCGAAAGCATCGTCGAGGAGACCGGCTACCCGGCCATCATCCGCCCCTCCTTCACGCTCGGCGGGACGGGCGGCGGCACGGCCTACCACCCCGAGGAGTTCGAGGAGATCGTCCGCGCCGGCCTCGCCGCCTCGCCCGTCAACCAGGTCTTGATCGAAGAATCCATCCTCGGCTGGAAGGAGTACGAGCTGGAGGTGATGCGCGACCTCGCCGACAACGTCGTCATCATCTGCTCGATTGAGAACTTCGACCCGATGGGCGTCCACACCGGCGACTCGATCACGGTCGCGCCGGCGCAGACGCTTTCGGACGTGGAGTACCAGCGTCTGCGCGACATGGCGATCCGCGTCATCCGCAAGGTCGGCGTCGAGACCGGCGGCTCTAACATCCAGTTCGCCGTCAACCCGGCCGACGGCGAGGTGCGCGTCATCGAGATGAACCCGCGCGTCTCGCGCTCGTCGGCGCTGGCGTCGAAGGCGACGGGCTTCCCCATCGCCAAGATCGCGGCCAAGCTCGCCGTCGGCTACACGCTCGACGAGATCAGGAACGACATCACGAAGAAGACGCCCGCCTCGTTCGAGCCGACCATTGATTACGTCGTCGCCAAAATCCCGAAGTGGAACTTCGAGAAGTTCCGCGAGGCCGAGGACGTTCTGGGCACGCAGATGAAGTCGGTCGGGGAGGTGATGGCGATAGGGCGGACCTTCAAGGAGGCGCTGTTCAAAGGTCTCCGCTCGCTCGAATCCGTCAGCCCCCTGCGGCTCGCGGGCGTGCCCGACGACGAGTTGCAGCGGAAGCTCGCGCGCCCCAACTCGCAGCGGTTCTCCTACATCACCTACGCGCTCGAACGCGGCTGGTCGCTCGACGAAATCCACCGGCTCACGCGCATAGACCCCTGGTTCCTCGAACAGCTCCAGCAGGTGATGCTCATCCAGCGCGAGGTCGAGGGGCGGCGGCTCGAAGAGATTCCGCGCGAGACGCTACGCGAGTTCAAGGAGGCGGCCCTGTCAGACCGCCGGCTCGCCTACCTCACCGGCCGGACGGAGGACGAGGTGCGCGCCTACCGCAAGGGACTCGGCCTCGCGCCCGTCTACAAGCGCGTCGACACGTGCGGCGCGGAGTTCGAGTCCTACACGCCTTACCTCTACTCGACGTACGAAGAGGAGGACGAGTCCGCGCCGACCGACCGCCGCAAGATCATGATCCTCGGCTCGGGGCCGAACCGCATCGGGCAGGGCATCGAGTTCGACTACTGCTGCTGCCACGCCTCGTTCGCGCTGCGCGAGGCCGGGTTCGAGACCGTCATGGTCAACTGCAACCCCGAGACGGTCTCGACCGACTACGACACCTCCGACCGCCTCTACTTCGAGCCTCTGACGTTCGAGGACGTGATGAACATCGTGGACGTGGAAAAGCCCGAGGGCATCATCGTCCAGTTCGGCGGGCAGACCCCCCTGAACCTCGCGGCGCGGCTGGCCGCCGCCGGCGCGCCCGTCATCGGCACCTCGCCCGACTCGATTGATCTGGCCGAAGACCGCAAGCGCTTCGGGGCGCTCCTCCAGCGGCTCGGCATCCCGCAGGCCGAGAACGGCACGGCCACGTCCTACGAGGAGGCGCGGGAGTGCGCGGCGCGCATCGGCTACCCCGTGATGGTGCGCCCCTCGTTCGTCCTCGGCGGGCGCGCGATGGCAATCGTCTACGACGAGAAGAGCCTCGACGCCTACATGCGCACGGCCGTTGACGCCTCGCCCGAGAAGCCCGTGCTGATCGACAAGTTCCTGGAGCGCGCGGCCGAGTTCGACGTGGACGCTCTGGCCGACGAGACGGCGGTGGTCGTCGCCGGCATCCAGGAGCACATCGAGGAGGCCGGGATTCACTCGGGAGATTCGTCGTGCGTGCTGCCGCCCGTCCGCATCGCCGAAGAGCACCTGGAGACGATGCGCCACTACACGCGCGTCCTCGCGCGCGAGCTGAAGGTTCGGGGCCTCCTCAACATCCAGTTCGCCATCAAGGACGACCGCGTCTACGTCCTCGAAGTCAACCCGCGCGCCTCGCGCACGGTGCCGTTCGTCTCGAAGGCGACGGGCGTGCCGCTGGCGCGCGTCGCCGCGCTGGTGATGGCGGGCCGCGAGCTGTCCAGGTTTAATCTGCCGGAGGAGCTGTCGGTCGGCCGCGTCTTCGTCAAGTCGCCGGTCTTCCCGTTCAAGAAGTTCCCCGGCGTCGACCCCATCCTCAGCCCCGAGATGCACTCAACGGGCGAGGTGATGGGCGTCGGCGAGACGTTCGGCGAGGCTTACGCGAAGGCGATGGCGGGGGCCGGGCTGGAACTGCCTTCGGAGGGCGCGGCCTTCATCAGCGTCAACGACTCGGACAAGGGGCAGGCGGTCGTCGTCGCGCGCAGGCTCGCCCGGCTCGGCTTCCGGCTGACGG
>JALZHT010000278.1:0-1778 GCA_030860645.1 Acidobacteriota bacterium | reverse complement strand
TCGGCGACGGCCTGCGCGCCGGTCATCGTCGTCACGCACGGCACGTTGAACTGGAGCGCGGCGCGGCTGCGCGAGGTCGGGCTGGAGGCCGAGACCGTCTTCAAGGTCAACGAGGGCCGGCCCAACATCGCCGACAAGATTCGGCAGGGCGAGATCGCGCTCGTCATCAACACGCCGCTCGGGCGCGTCTCGCACTACGACGAGCAGGCCATCCGCCGCGCCGCGCTCCAGTTCAACGTGCCGTGCGTGACGACGATGACCGGCGCGCAGGCCGTCGCCGAAGCCATCGCCGCGCGCCGCTCCGCGACCGTCTCGGTCGTCACCCTGCAAGAGCTGCACGAGGCTTCGGGCCTCGTCAGCCGGAGTTCCGGGGCGGCCTCCGACTAGAAAAGTTTCGGGTCCCGGGTTAAAGACAATTTTTGATTTTAGATTTTTGATTGGCGATTGAAAGGCGAGGGCCGCCCTGTCTCCAAATCGCCAATCAAAAATCTAAAATCAAAAATCCTTCTCACTCGGGACCCGAAACTTTTTGGAGAAGACAAAACTCCCGCCCGGCCGCGCGGCCGGGCGGGAGTGAGAGTATGGCGGTGAGGGAGACGGTCGAGCCGGTGAGGTTAGACGGGCTGGACGACAGTCTGGTTCGGCGCGCCGTTGGTCGTGTTGCCGATGATGCGGTTGTTGCCCGACGAGAAGCTGTTCCCGCCGGCGTTGGAAAGGCCCGTCGAGTTCGACGTGATGAAGTTGTTCGACAGGCGTGCCTCGGACGCGCCGGCGCCCACCTGCACGCCCGTCGTGCAGAACGCGATGTAGTTGCCTTCGACGTTGACTTCGGTCTGGAGCGTGGTCTCCTCGATGTCGATGCCGACCGCGAAGTTGCTGACGATCTCGCAGTTGGCGACCAGCCCCTTCCCGCCGTTGACGAACTTGACGCCGTTCTGACCGTTCCTGGCGATGCGCGAGTTGACGATGCTCGCGAAGGCGGTGCCGGCGGTCGTCTCGATGCGGATGCCGTCGTTCAGGCAGTTGCGGATGGTCGCGTTCCGGACGTAGAGTTCGGTCTGCGCCGTCGTGTTCACGTGGATGCCGTGGCCGAACCCGGCCGAGGCCGAGCGGAACGAATCAATCACCGTGTTCTCGACGTAGACGGCGGCGGCGGCGAGGATGCGCACGCCGGTCAGGCCCGGCGAGGAGGACGGCGCGCCGTTGATGTCGAGCCAGTTCAGGCGCACGGTCTTGCGGGTGTCGGCCGCGTCGGTGATGTTAATCACGACGCCGTTGGTGGAAGAGGCGAGGATCGAGCCGTAGCCCTGGCCGGTCGTGCCGTTGATGGTGATCGACTTGGTGATCGTCACGGCGCCGAAGCCGCCCGGGTCGAGCGTGCTGATCTCGCCGTCGCGGGCCGTCTTCGAGATGGCCCCGGCGTAGGTCTTGCAAGGCGCGGTGCGGCTGCACGGGTTAGCGTCGTCGCCGACGCCGGAGACCCACGTGCGGGTCGCCTGCGCCTGCGCCATGGCGGAGAGGGCGATTGTGAAGGCGGCGAACGCAAGGACGTTCAGCGAGAAGCGAATCTTGTTCATTTGGCGAGTCTCCCTTTTAATTAGCTGAATTGGGTTTTGTGGGTTTGACACGAGGTCGTTCACGGCGGTCAGAACTGAAAGTGCAGGGCGCGGCCTGCGGGCGGATGCGGAGACGGGATGCGAAATACCCGTGGCAGAAATTAGGCAGCAAGCTTTTACGCTTATTTCCCGAATTAGTCAAGTCCCAATTGAGGGTCGGGC
>JALZHT010000277.1 GCA_030860645.1 Acidobacteriota bacterium | reverse complement strand
GTGGTGTGGGGCGTGCGCGGCCACGCGCGCGAGCTGGTCGAGGGCGCGCGCGAGGGCGGGATGGGCGAGGCGGCGGCGCGCTACTTCGACTCTTCCGAAGACGCCGCCGCCGCGCTCGCCGAGTTCGTCCGGCCCGGCGACCTCGTCCTCGTCAAGGGCTCGCGCGGCGTGCACACGGAGAGGATCGTTGAAGTGCTGCGGGAGCGATTCGAATAGAGATGCTAGGTGTCAGATGTTAGTCAGAAGACAGTTACGGGCATCTAGCATCTGACATCCGCTTTCAGGCTGATGATCTACTACATCTTCTACGAATGGCTCTTCAAGTCCCTCTCGGCCGGCGGAGGGGGCGAGTCCTATTTCGTCAAGGCGCTGAACGTCTTCCAGTACGTGACGTTCCGCACGGCCTACGGCGCGATCACGGCCCTCCTGATCTCGCTCGTCTTCGGCGGGCGGGTGATCGAGGCGCTGCGCCGCCTGAAGTACGGGCAGATGATCCGCGAGGAGGGGCCGCAGTCGCACCAGGCCAAGCGCGGCACGCCGACGATGGGCGGCGTGCTCATCATCGGTTCGGTCGTCATCTCGACGCTTTTGTGGGCGCGGCTCAACAGCCTCTACGTCTGGATCATCCTGGTGGCGACTGTCGGCTTCGCCGTCATCGGCTTCATAGACGATTACACGAAGGTCGTCAAGAAGCAGAGTTTGGGCCTGACGGGGCGGAAGAAGCTGCTGGGGCAGTTGCTCATCGCCGTCGGCGTGTGGGGCGCGCTGCTCTACTTCACAGCGCAGGGCTGGGCCGACTACTCGTGGAAGCTGAGCCTGCCGTTCTTCAAGCAGACGGTGCTCTCGCGCGTCACCGACATCGGCCCCGTCCTGTACCTGCCGTTCATCGCCGTCGTGCTGCTCGGCTTCTCGAACGCGGTGAACCTGACGGACGGCCTCGACGGGTTAGCCATCAGCGTGACCATCGTCGCGATGTCGACGCTGACGGCCTTCACCTACGTGAGCGGCGACGCGCGGTGGGCGGGCTACCTCGGCCTCGAACACCAGACGGAGATCGGCGAGCTGACGGTCTTCTGCGGGGCGATGGTCGGGGCGAGCCTCGGGTTCCTGTGGTTCAACGCCCCGCCGGCCGAGGTCTTCATGGGCGACGTGGGCAGCCTCGCCATCGGCGGGGCCGTCGGCACCATCGGCGTGCTGACGAAGCAGGAGTTCATCCTGGTCCTGGTCGGCGGCGTCTACGTCGTCGAGGCGCTGTCGGTGACGTTGCAGGTGCTGTCGTTCAAGACGACGGGGCGGCGCATCTTCAAGATGGCGCCGCTTCACCACCACTTCGAGATTCAGTGGGAGCGGCGCTTCGGCCAGCGCACGGTCGAGCCGAAGGTCGTCTTTAGGTTTTTAATCGTCGCGATTCTTTTCGCGCTGCTGAGCCTTTCGACTCTGAAGCTGCGGTGAACGAACAGACGATGCGGACTCCGGACTACGGGCTGAGCGCGGACGAACAGGTGGTCTTTCTGAATTTGCTCGCGGGCGTCGAAGGCCCGCGGCCGGGGGCGGGGTTGGAAGTCGAGGGCCGGAAAGTGCTGGTGGTCGGGGCGGCGCGCAGCGGCGTGGCGGCGGCGCGCTTCCTCGCCGCGCGCGGCGCGCTCGTCGTCCTCAACGACCGCAAGGAGTTCATTGACTGGCCGAACGACGCCCTCGCCCTCAAGAGCGACGGCGTCGTCAAGCTGCTCGCGGGCGACGTGCCCTCGTGGCTGCTCGACCAGGTCGAGCTGGTGGTCTTAAGCCCCGGCGTGCCGACCGCGAGCATCCCCGTCCGCTACGCCGACCGCGCGGGGGCGGAGGTCATCGGCGAGGTCGAGCTGGCGTGGCGCTTCCTGCGGGGCCGCGTCGTCGGCATCACCGGCACGAACGGGAAGACGACGACGACGGCGCTCGTCGGCGAGTTGCTGAGGGGGGCGGGAATCCCCGCGCAGGTCGGCGGCAACATCGGCACGCCGCTCGTCTCGCTCGTCGAGTCGTCGCGCGAGGACGGGTGGACGGTCGCGGAGCTTTCGAGCTACCAGCTCGAAACCATTAAAGAGTTTCGGCCGGCGGTGGCGGTCGTCCTCAACCTGATGCCCGACCACATGGATCGCTACGAGACGCTCGCGGACTACGGCGCGGCCAAGCACCGCATCTTCCGCAACCAGGCGGCGTCGGACGTGGCGATCCTGAACGCCGACGACGCGGTCGTCTCCTCCTGGGCGCGCGGACTCAGCGCGCACGTCACGCTCTTCAGCACGGCGCGCGAGCTGGAGGAGGGGTTGTTCCTCCGCGGCCGCGAGCTGGTCGCGCGGAGCGGGGGCCGCGAGCGCGTGCTCCTGACGCGCGACGAGATGCAACTGAAGGGGCTGCACAACGTGCAGAACGTGCTGGCGGCGCTGGCCGCGGGGCTGGCGTGCGGGGCCGACCCCGAGGCGATGCGCGAGACCGTGCGCGGCTTCGCGCCCGTCGAGCACCGGCTGGAGCGCGTGGCCGAGGTCGGCGGCGTCACCTTCTACAACGACTCGAAGGCGACGAACGTGGACGCGGCCGTCAAGGCGGTCGAGGCTTTGATGGAAGAGCCGGGGCAACTGGTCGTCATCCTCGGCGGGCGCGGCAAGAACGCGCCCTACGCGCCGCTCGCCCCGCTCGTCGGGAAGAAGGCGCGCGCCCTCGTCCTCATCGGCGAGGAAGCCGACCGCATCGAGGAGGAGTTGCGCGGCGCGGCCCCGATCATCCGCGCCGGCAACATGGAGGCGGCCGTCCGCCGCGCGCACGAGGCCGCCCGCCCCGGCGACACCGTCCTGCTCGCCCCGGCCTGCGCCAGCTTCGACATGTTCACCAGCTACGAGCACCGGGGGCGCAGCTTCAAAGAAGCAGTTTCGAGTTTAAAGTTTCGAGTTGCGGGTTCGGATTCAAGCCCCGACAGCGAACTCGAAACCCGGAACTCGGAACTCGAAACTTTTTCCTGAGTTATGGCGAGGAAGTTACAGGCAGACGAGTGGCTGTTCGCGAGCGTGGTGGCGCTGGCGCTGTTCGGCGTGATCATGGTCTACAGCGCGTCGGCCGTCGTCGCGGCGAGCGAGAACCAGAGCCAGTACCACTACGTCGTCCGGCAGGGCGTGTGGACGCTGGCCGGGCTGGCGGCGCTGCTCGCCGGGATGCGGCTCGACTACCGCGTGCTGAAGGGCGGCGGGGCGGCCTACGGGCTGCTGGCCGTGACCTGCGTGCTGCTGGTCGCCGTCTTCGCGTTCCCGCCGGTCAACGGGGCGCGGCGGTGGATCCGCTTCTCCAGCTTCTCGGCGCAGCCTTCGGAGGTGGCGAAGCTGGCGCTCGCCGTCTTCCTCGCGCGCTTCCTCGAACGCCGGGCGGGCGACGAGGGGAACTTCCGGAGGACGTTCCTGCCGGCCGCGGCGTTGACGGGGCTGCTGGCCGCGCTGGTCGTCGCCGAGCCCGACCTGGGGACGGCGATGATGCTCGTCGTCATCTGCATGGCGATGCTGTTCACGGCGGGCGCGCGCGCGCGGCACATGGCTTTGGCGGCGGCGCCCGCGCTGGTCGCGCTCGCCGGGCTGCTCGTCTTCGTGCCGTACCGCCTGCGGCGGATGGTCGTCTTCCTCGACCCGTGGGCCGACCCGCAGGGCGACGGCTACCAGGTCGTGCAGTCGCTGCTCGCGGTCGGGTCGGGAGGCGTCCACGGCCTCGGCTTCACCGAGGGGCGGCAGAAGATGTTCTTCCTGCCGTTCGCCCACTCGGACTTCATCTTCGCCGTGGTGGGCGAGGAACTGGGGCTGCTCGGCGGCCTCGGCGTGGTGGCGCTCTTCGCGCTCTTCCTGTGGCGCGGGATGCGCGCCGCTTTGCGCGCGCCGGACAGGTTCGGGATGCTGCTCGGCGTCGGCGTCGTGACGGGCGTCGTCGCGCAGGCGCTCTTCAACATCAGCGTCGTGCTCTCGCTCGTCCCGACCAAAGGCATCCCGCTGCCGTTCATCTCCTACGGCGGGTCGTCCCTGGTGCCGACGCTCTTCGCGGTCGGCGTGCTCCTGAACATCTCGCAGCAGGGAAGCGCCGGGAGAGATTTTGGATTTTCGATTTTTGATTGGCGATTGAAAGACGCGGGCGTCCCGGGTGCTTCACATCAAAAATCAGAAATCAAAAATCGAAAATTCGCATGACGCTGCGGGTGCTGATCGCCGCCGGGGGCACGGGCGGGCACATCTACCCCGGGATAGCGGTGGCGAAAGAGGTCGTGCGCCGCGACCCCGACGCGGCGGTGAGGTTCGTCGGCACGGCCAGGGGGTTGGAGACGCGGCTCGTGCCGCAGGCGGGCTTCGAGCTGTCGCTCATTGAATCGGCGGGGCTGGTGAACATGGGGCTGGCGGCGCGCGTGCGCGGCCTCGGCGTGTTGCCGCGGAGCTTCGTGCAGGCGCGGCGGCTCGTCCGCGAGTTCCGGCCCCGTGTCGTCGTCGGCGCGGGCGGCTACGTCTCGGGGCCGGTGCTTTTGACGGCGGCGCTGATGCGCGTGCCGACGCTCGTGATGGAGTCGAACGCGGTGCCGGGTTTTACGAACCGCGTGCTGGCGCGCTTCGTGGACGCGGCGGCCGTCTCGTTCGAGGCGGCGCTGCCTTTCTTCCGCGGCAAGGGCGTGGTGACGGGCAACCCCGTCCGCCGCGAGTTCTTTGAAGTGCCCGCGAAGGAGCGCGACCCGGCGGAGTTCCGCCTGCTCGTCTTCGGCGGCTCGCAGGGCGCGCGCGCCGTCAACGAGGCGTTGGTCGCGGCGCTCCCGCACCTCTCGGCCGAGCGCGACCTGCTGCGGGTCACGCACCAGACGGGCAAGCTCGACTTCGAGAAGGTGCGCGAGGGCTACCGGGCCGCCGGCTGGGAGGCGCGCGCCGACGTGCGCGAGTACATAGACGACATGGTCGCGGCCTTCGCCGCCTCCGACCTCATCGTCTCGCG
>JALZHT010000276.1 GCA_030860645.1 Acidobacteriota bacterium | reverse complement strand
GTCACGGCCCGCGGGGACGCGCCGGGCGGGAGGCGCCTCGTCGCTTACGTGGTGCTGGAATCTGGTTACACGCCTGAGCTTGAAGATTGGCGGCAGCGGCTGGGTGAGAGCTTGCCGGAATACCTGCTGCCAAATACCTTCGTCGTGCTCGACGGCTTGCCGCTGACGGCCAACGGTAAAGTGGCTTACGAGGCTTTGCCGCCGCCAGAGAAAGTAACTCTGGAGACGAAGGAATATGTCGCCCCGCGCACGGCGACCGAAGAGGTGTTGACGGAAATCTGGTCTGCACTTTTAAGGAAAGAGCAGATCGGGGTTGAGGATAATTTCTTCGAACTGGGCGGCCACTCGCTGCTGGTGATTCAGATGATCGCCAAAGTAAAGAGTACCTTCCAGGTGAAGCTGCGACTACGCTCCGTTTTGCAGGAGCCGACCATCAGGGGAGTCGTAGCGCTGGTGGAAGAACTCCTCAGCGAGAGCCGGGAGCTTCCCGAACTGGAGGCTCAGACCGCGGCGTAAGAACGAGGCCAGAAGCTACTCGGCCACACCCCTTTCCCGCCCAGAGCCGCCGCGCTCCGGGCAGTTTTTTTTAAGCCACCGCGCGACGGCGCGCGGTGGCTTTTTCGCCCCGGAGCGGCCATTTTGGCCGAATTCCAACACAATTTCAGGCCGGCAGCCGGGACGCCCGGGCGGGGCGTGAGACGACGCTTTCCGGCGCTGAAAAGAGGCTTTCTGGGAGCGTTCTTTTTAAGAACTCTTTGAGAACTCTTTGGAAAATTTTTAAAGGCTTTCTAAAGACTTAATTGCGCTTCATCCACTATTGTTCGACACGAAGTTAAAGGTTACCGACGGAACCCCTTCAGGGTCGATAACCGCCGCGGACGAAGATTCTGGATGGAAACGCTCAAACTCAAAGACCTGGACGTGAGGGGGTGTCCGGATAGTAAATGAGCTATGGGCGGGCACCTTCCGTGTGTGCCGGCTGTTTAGACGGGCTGATTTTACTGAGGAGAGCAGATGAGAAAAGGGCTTTTATTTTTCGGGCTGGCCGCGACGATCCAGGTTTCCGCCGGCGCGGCCGCGGCGCAGACGCCGCCGCAGACGCCGCAAACGTCACCGGCCGCCGCCAAGAGCGCCGACGCGGCTCAGAACCGCGTCGTCGGCGAGGTCGTTGCAGTTGACGCCGGCGCTCGGCAACTGATGTTGAAGACACCGCAGGGCGAGAGCGTGGCCGTCAACTCTGACACGAAGACCGTCTACCGCCGCGTCCCCGCCGGTGAGAAGACGCTCGACAAGGCCGTCGCCATCGCCTTCGAGGAGATCGAGCCGGGCGACCAGATTCTCGCGCGCGGCACGGCCGGCGCGGCCCAGACTCTCGTGGCCCGTCTGCTCGTCGTGATGAGCAAGGGCGAGGTCGAGCAGAAGAGAGCGCGCGACCGCGCCGCGTGGGAACAGCGCGGGATTGAAGGCATCGTGACGGCGGTCGACGCCGCGGCCAAGCAAGCCACGGTGCTCGCGTCCTCGGCGGAAGGGCCGAAACCCCTCGTCCTCAGCTTCGCCGGCGACGTGCAGGTGCGCCGCTTCTCGCCCGACTCCGTCAAGTACCGCGACGCCCGGCCGAGCTCTTTCGCCGCGCTCAAGGTCGGCGACCGCATCCACGCGCGGGGCGAGCGCAGCGCCGACGGCGCGCCCTTCACCCCGGAGGAAGTCGTCCACGCGACCTTCCGCATGTCGGGCGGCCGCATCACCTCGGTTGACGCCGCGACCGGCGAAATCAAAATCAACGACATCCCGAGCAAGAAGCCGCTCTCGGTCTTCATCAGCGCGGATACGGTGGTCCGCCGCCTGTCGCCCGAACTCGTCAAACGGCTCCAGAACGCGGCGGGCAAACCGGCCGCGCCGGGGGCCTCCCCCGCCGGCGAAGACCTCCAGCGGAAGATCGAAGCCATGAGCCCGCTCAAGCTCACCGACCTCAAGCCGGGCGACGCCGTCCTTGTCTCCAGCACCGCTGACGCCTCGGCCCCGCGCGTCACCGCCATCATGGTGGCGGCGGGCGTCGAGAACTACGTCAAGCTATTCGAGAACGGCGCCGCGCGCCGCGACTTCAACCTCACGCTCGGGATGCCGAGCGGCATCAACTAAGCGACACGGGTAAACAAGAAGGACCTCACAGCTCGCCGAAGGTTTGACGTTGAACGCCTAAGAAAGAATTTAGAGGAAACCGAGAAATGCGCACACTTCAGACAATGTACGGGCGGGCTCTGTCTCTCGCGATAGTCTTCAGCCTCCTGGCCGTCAACATCTTTTCCCAACAGCAGACCAGCTCCCTCCGCGGGCAGGTGATGGACGAGAACGGCGCGGTGGTCGTCGGCGCGACCGTCGCGGTGACGGGCGCCGGCGGGGCGCAGCGCAACGTCAACACCGACGAGAAGGGGCAGTACGCGGTCAACAGCCTTCAGCCCGGCACCTACACGGTGCAGGCGACCGGCGACGGGTTCGCCCCCTCCCTGAATGAAGTGCAGCTCACCGCGGGCGCCGGCAACACGCTCGACATCAAACTGGGGATTCAGCTCCAGGAAGAGGTGGCGGTCGACGGCAGCGGCTCCGGGCTCAACACCGACCCGGAGAATAACGCCAGCGCCCTCGTCCTGCGCGGGGCCGACCTCGACGTGCTCTCCGACGACCCCGACCAACTCGCCGCTGACCTCGCGGCAATGGCCGGCGGGGCCGACGGCCCGAACGGCGCGCGCTTCTACGTCGACGGTTTCAGCGGCGCCAAGCTCCCGCCCAAGACCTCGATCCGCGAAGTCCGCATCAACGCCAACCCCTTCTCCGCCGAGCAGGACTTCCTCGGCTTCCGCCGCGTCGACATCCTGACCACGCCCGGCACGGACAAGTTCCGCGGCCAGGCTTTCTACAACTTCAACGACGAGAGCCTCAACGCGCGTCACCCCTTCTCGCCGGACCGCGCGCCCTTCCAGGCCCGCCTCTTCGGCGGCAGCTTCGGCGGCCCGCTCTATAAGAAGCGCGCCTCCTTCTTCGTGGACTTCGAGCGTCGCGACATCGCGGAAAACGCAGTCGTCAACGCCCTCGTCCTCGACGCGGCGGGCAACCCGACGCGCTTCAACGAAACCGTCCTCGTCCCGCAGACGCGCACGAACCTCTCGGCGCGCGTCGACTACCAGCTCAACCCGAACCACACCCTGGTCGCGCGCTTCCAGCACGGCCGCTCGGGCGAGGAGAACGGCGGCGTCGGCAACCTCTCGCTGCCGTCGCGCGCCTTCAACACCTCGACCACCGACAGCACGCTCCAGTTGACCGAGACGGCCGTCCTCGGCCCGACCATGCTCAACGAGACGCGCTTCCAGTTCACCCGCTCCGACCGCTCGCAACTGGGCGACAACTCGGTGGCGACCATCAACGTGCGCGACGCCTTCACCGGCGGCGGCTCGCAGGTCGGCCTCTCCTCCTACGTCGTCAACCGCTACGAGCTGAACAACGTGACGACGCGCGTCAGCGGCTCCCACACGCTGAAGTTCGGCGGACGCCTGCGCCACGTCAGCATCGCCGACGACTCGACGCAGAACCCGGCCGGCACCTTCGTCTTCACCTCGCTCGAACAGTACCGGCAGGTGCTGGCCGGCGTGCCCGGCGCGCGCCCCGCGCAGTTCCAGCTCGTCGGGGGCAACACGGCCGTCGGCGCGTCGAAGACCGACATCGGCCTCTTCGTGCAGGACGACTGGCGCCTCCACCCGACCTTCACGCTCTCGGCCGGCCTCCGCTACGAGGCGCAGACCAACCTCGGCGACCGCATGAACTTCGGGCCGCGCGCCTCCTTCGCGTGGGCGCCGGGCGCGGCCAAGGCCAAGCAGCCTAAGACGGTGATCCGCGGCGGCGGCGGCATCTTCTTCTTCAACTACGACGAAGACCTGACGTTCTACGCCAACCGCTTCGACGGCATCAACCGCCAGCAGTACATCATCGACAACCCCGGCTTCTTCACGGGCGCGCCGACGGCCGAGCAGTTGGCCGCCAACGCCGTCCCGCAGTCGATCTGGCGCGCGGCCGACAACCTGAAGATGCCTTACTCAATCAAGGGCGCCATCAGCATCGAGCAACAGTTGCCCTACAAGACGACGCTCAGCGCCGTCTACATCTACGAGCGCGACCTGCACGCCATCCGCGCGCGCAACATCAACGCGCCGCTCCCCGGCACGTTCGACATCAACCTCCCCGGTAGCGGCGTCCGCCCGCTCGGCGGCCTCGCCAACGTCTACGTCTTCGAGGACAGCAGCCGGAACACGGACAACACCGTGTTCATCAACGTCAACAGCCGGTTCCATCCGAAGTTTTCGGCCTTCGGGCTGATCGGCCTCAGCCGCGAAACGGGTGACGCCGACGGGCCGTTCAGCTTCCCGGCCGACTCCTACGACCTCAGCCCCGAGTACAGTGCCGTGCTCGACGACGTGCGCGCGTTCGCCAACCTCGGCCTCAACTACAACGGCCCGTGGGGGCTCACCTTCAACTCGTTGATCCGCGTGTCTTCGCCCGGCCGCTTCAACATCGTCACCGGGCGCGACACCAACGGCGACTCCGTCTTCACGGAGCGCCCGGCCTTCGCCACCGACCTCACGCGGCCGAGCGTCGTGGTCACCCCTTACGGCGCCTTCGACCTCGACCCGCAGCCAGGCCAGGAGATCATCCCCCGCAACTACGGGCGCGGGAACAACCTCTTCCAGGTCAACCTGCGCGTCGGCAAGACCTTCCAGTTCGGCAAGGCCGAGGCCAAGTCCGAGCGGAAGCCCTACTCGCTGACGTTCTCCGCGCAAGTGCAGAACATCTTCAACCGCACGAACCTCGGCCCCATCGTGGGCAACCTCAGTTCGGCCCGGTTCGGGCAATCGACTACGGCCGCGACCGGCCCGCGTCGCATCGACATGCAGGTGCGCTTCAACTTCTAAGCGCGCCCGCAGACAGGCCCGGGGGGGGGG
>JALZHT010000275.1 GCA_030860645.1 Acidobacteriota bacterium | reverse complement strand
GGACACGGGCGGGTGGGTGGCGCGCGAGGTGGAGTTCGTCGGGCCGGAAGGCGCGGGCGCAGTCCTCGTCGTCGTCCGCCGCGAGCCGTGCGGCCCGCCGTGCCCGATCTTCGGGCGGGCGTGGCTCGACGAGTTCACGCTGCGCAGAGTCGCGCCGGGGAAGGAGTCGGATTAGAATCGGGCGGTGATGAGAAAGATAGTTCGCCTCTGCGCCTGGCTCGCCCTCTTCGCGGCAACCGCGGGGGGCGCGCTCGCCAAAGACCCGGCGCGCGACATCCTGGGCGTGCGCCCCGGCATGAGCGCCGACGAGGCGCGCCGCCGCCTGGACAAGGCGGGGAAGCGTCAGACGGCGGAGCGCATGAAGCACGAAGTCTGGGAGGTGCGCGACCCGCGCATCGCCCACGTCGGCGTCAGGTTCGACGCCCAGACCCGGGTGGTGCGCTGGGTGACGGCCATCGCGCGCGCGGACGCCCGGAGACGCCTGCGCTACGCCGACGTGGGCGACACCGGCCGCGTCACCGACCACAAGACCGACGGCACCAACCACACCTACATCTGGAAAGTCCCCGCGCGGCGTGGCCGCCCCGGCTACGTCGTCGAGGCGCTGGGCAACGACCCCGTCTTCCTGACCTCCTACCGAATCCTCCGCACCTTCGAGTAGGGAGGAGCCGAAAAGCCCGCGCCGCGAAGCGCATCGCCCTCACCGCGCCCGAATCAGCCGCCCCCTCTCCCTACCCTCCAAAACCTTCCGCCGACAGTCGAGAGGCGGGCGTCGCCCGCCAGAGGCGTGTAGAGCCGTCCGCGGTTGCCTTTACCGGCCGCCGAGAGGCGGTCTGTGACCGCCGGCCCGAGTTACGTCGGGACTTGAGCCGGCGGCCACAGACCGCCTCTCGGCGGTACCTGGAAACTCAAACAAAACGCTCAAAATCCCTCACCGGATTTAAGGAAAACCGGGCGGGCGGGGTGCTTTGGATCGCCCCGCCCGCCCGGTTTTTTTGCCCTCAAGTTTTCCTCAACCAGCGGGAATTATGCTGCGCGTCGAATCCTGAGATGGGTCAATTTCCAAGAGAACGCCGCCGGCCGGGCCGCGCGGCACGCACGCTAAGGACGCCTTCACAGCGAGTTAGCAGGTTCTTTCCGATTTCTAAAAGGAGATTCCACTATGTCCCGCCAGTTGACCGCGCCGCATTCGACGAAACCCCGGAACCCTCAAGTGTCGCGCCCCGGCTCGGCCCGCCTACAGATCGGGATCACGCTGGCCCTGGCGGCGGCGCTCTGCATGGTCGTCGCGCTCACGCCTTCGCTGACGACGGTCAGCGCGGTCACGCCGACCGTCCTTTACTTTCACGGCAACCAGCACGATTCCGGGGGCGCGCTGTCCGCGCCCTGCACGGGCGACGGCCGCGCGGACATCAACGTGTGCGGCGGGCCGTCCCTGACGGCGAACCCCGTGCTCGACGCTTCCAACCCCGCGGCGCGCTGGGTGGTCGCCAACCCGGCCCTCGACGGCACCGCCGCCCGCAACCCCTACGACCCGAACTGGGTCTGGAACTCGGGGCCGACGCGCCTCGGCGGCGAGATGACCGTCGAGTGGTGGGCCTCCTGCTCGGCGTGCGGCGCCGGCTTCAACGCCGACTGGATGATCCGCGTGTGGGCCGACGGGGTCAAAAAATTCGAGCAGCGGGTGAGGGCCACGCCCGACCTCCCGAACGTCCCCAAGCGGCTCACGACCAAAGTCTTCCTGCCGGAGATCGTCGCCAGCCAGAACATCGTCCTCCACATCGACCCCGTCTTCATAGATTCGCAGAACAACACCGTCGTCTATTACGACTCGCAGGCCGCGCAGTCGGCCTGCCCCGGCGACACGGCCGGCTCCTTCGCGCCCTGCAACTCGCGCGTGACGATGCCGGTGCTCGCGCCGGGCGAGCCGGTGCCGACGCCGACGCCGGACTCGGCGGGCGTCACCTACCTGAGCGGCGGCATCGAGTTCAGCCCGAGCGTCACGCTGCACGCGCCCGCGACCGTGCGCGACGGCGAGCCGAGCCTCCGCGTTGACAAGTACGGCAACGCCTACGTGGCGGGCATCCGCGGCGTCCCCGCCGGCTGCGACCTCTGGTACTTCGACCTGCGCCCGACCGTCGGCGGGGAGCCGAACCCGGCCTACGACCCGTTCATGCGTAACCCCCTGTACCGCGGCCAGCCCGACGCCTTCACGGGCGAGAGCGAGCCGTCGCTCCTGGCCGACGGCGGCGGCGACGTTGACCTCGCCGTGACCTTCCCCGAGGGCGACGCCGAAGACCCGGACAACCCGCCGGCGCTCGCCTTCACGAGCCTCGCGCTCGCCAACATCTCGACGGCCGTCTCGCGCGACCGCGGCGTCACCTTCGAGAAGAACCCGGTGGGCAACGTCACGGGCGGTCTGCCCGGCGACGACCGCCAGTGGTTCGAGGCCGTCGGCCCGAACACCGTCTACATGTTCTACCGCACGCTCGCGCCCGCCGTCTCGATGGTGCAGCGCTCGAACGACGGCGGCCTGACGTGGGGGCCGGCGCGCACCGCGGGCACCATCGGGCAGGCCGGCTACATAGACGTGCACAAGGCGACGGGCACGGTCTACATCAGCGGCTCGTCGGGCCAGGTCTGCGTCGGCACGCCCGCCACGCCGACCGCCGAGCCGCTGACCTACACCTGCAAGCAGGCGGGGCCGGCCAACGGCGCCAACCTCTTCTTCGTCGTCAAGGTCGCCGACGACGGCACGCCGAACGGCACGGCCTACGTCAACTACTCGGACGGCACCAACATCTACCTCGCCTACTCGACCGACAAGGGGCAGACGTGGAGCACGCCCGTCCGCATCAACCACGGGCCGGAGACGACCAAGAACCTCCTGCCGTGGATGGAGACCGGCCCCGTGCCCGGCTCGGTCGGCGTCGTCTGGTACGGCACGTCCAGCGCCGAGAACAACAACAACTCCGACTGGAACGTCTTCTTCGCGCAGGTCACGAACGCCAACACGCCGAACCCGACCGTCCGCCAGGTCAAGGCGGGCGACCACGTCCACCACGCCTCGAACATCTCGCTGGCCGGCCTGAACCCGACGGCCACGGACGTTAACCGCAACCTGATTGATTACTTCCAGGTCGCCTTCGACCCGACGGGCGCGGCCGTCATCGCCTACACGGACGACCACAACGACTACGACGGCAACACCTACGTCACGCGCCAGATTTCGGGGCCGGGCATCAACGGCGGAACCGTGCCCGCGCCCGTCGAGGGGGCGGCGCTGCCCGCGCCCGCGCCTTTCTCGGCCGACGGCTCGCAAGTCACCGACCCGCCGCGCGACGCGCGCACCCAGACCGTCATCCTGCGCACGGACGAGCCGGTCGACATCACCTCGATCAAATACTCGGCCGAGGGCACGGCCTCCAACCCCGTGCTCGTGGCGCAGATGAAGGTCACGGGCGACCTCTCGCCCCTGCCGCCGTTGGCGCTGTGGCGCGTCAACTTCGCGGCCAACGCGCCCCACTCGGTCTTAAGCCCGACGGGCCAGTTCACCTTCGGCGTCGCCGACCGCGGCGACCAGTTCTACCTGCTCGCGCAGACCGACGCGGCGGGCGCGCGCACCTACCGCTTCGGCACCGCCGCGCGCAACGGCAACGGCGGCATGACCTACACCGACCGCGGCGCGGCCGACTTCGGCTCCTTCAACCCGGCGACGAAGACCGTCACGCTGAAGGTCGCGCTCTCCAAGCTCAACCCGTTCGTCAAGGCGGGCCACGCGCCGCTCGGCCTCGGCACGGTGCTCGCCGGCCTGCGCGGGCAGGCCAACATCGCCAGCAACCCTTCGGGGCGCGACGGCCGCTCCGACGCGACGCGCGGCGGCACGCAGTACACCGTCGCCCTGCCGCGCATCAACGTCGCGCTGGCGCTCAACGGCGCCACCGCCGCCGGCTCGACGACCTACCCCGGCCGCAACTACCTGCCGGGCGGGGCGATAGACGGCGACCGCGCCGGCTTCAACTGGGAGCGCGGCGGCGGCTGGAACGACGCGACCTTCGGCCTGTGGCCCGACTGGCTCGACGTGACCTTCAACGCGGCGAAGGTGATTGACGAGGTCAGGGTCTACACGCTCCAGAACGAGTTCAGAGACCCGGTCGAGCCGGACGCCACGACGCCGGCGAACCTGTACGGCATCCGCGACTTCGACGTGCAGTACTGGGACGGCGCGGCGTGGGTGACGGTGCCGGGCGGGAGCGTTGACGGCAACGACCGCGCGATGAGGGTCTTCAACTTCGCCCCCGTCACCACGACGAAGATTCGCGTCTTCGTCCGCGGCGGGCGCGAGGACTTCTCGCGCATCGTCGAGGTGGAAGCCTTCGGCTTCGGGGCTTGAGGCAGGGGATGGGGAAGGGATGAGGGGTGAAGGCTCCGCCGTCGAGGGCGTCCCGCCCTCATCCCTCGTCGCCATGACTAACGATTCGTCGCGCGCGTGACGCGCGGGCCGCGCCGGCGACGACGCCGGCGCGGCGTAAAAGGAGGAGAACCGTGAAATCTCGGAAGCTGTTTCGCGTCGCGCTCGTCGCGCTCGTCGCCCTGCCGCTACTGGCCGCGGGGCTTTCCCCGACCTCGGCGGGCAGGGAGTCAGGCCGCCCCGCCGGCTCGCTCCCGGCGGCGCAGGGCAGGCTCGCCCTCGACGCCCAGGCGAATGCGAGCGCGCTGCCGCCCGACTCGGCGGTCGCGCTCGCCGAGCAGCACGTCCGCGCGAACCTCGCGTCGCTGGGGTTGACCGACGCGGACATCTCCGAGTGGCGCGTGAGCGACCGCTACGTGACCAAACATAACGGCGTGACGCACGTCTACTTCACGCAGCGGCTCGGCGGCGTGGAGGTCTTCGGCGGCGTCCTCAACGTCAACGTCGCGCGCGACGGGCGCGTCGTGAGCGTGGGCAACCGCTTCGTCCCGCGCCTGTCGGAGCGGGCCAACACGCGCACGCCGCTGCTC
>JALZHT010000274.1 GCA_030860645.1 Acidobacteriota bacterium | reverse complement strand
GGGCGGTCACGAGTTTCGAGTTTCGAGTTTCGAGTTCGCGACTGCTCTTTAACTCGGAACCCGGAACTCGAAACTCAGAACTCTCCGCCGCGCGGCCCCGGCGCGCGAGGCGGAGCAGGTAGTAGAGGAGGAAGCCCGCGGGGCCGAACATGAGCGTGAGGAAGAGCAGGACGGACTGGACGACGAGGGGGACGTGGCGGCGCTCCATGTTGTCGCGGTAGATGTAGAGGCCGACGAGCTGGTCGAAGCAGAGGATGTGAATCCACGCGACGAGCGCCACGTCCTGCCGCGCGAGCAGCCGCGTCACGCCCTCGGCGCTCCCGAAGTCGCGCATCACGCCGGGGCCGGCCTCGACGAGCAGCGGCACGACCCCGACCGCGTAGAGGACGGCGAGGAAGACGGGGAAGATTTCAGTCCGCGCGACGAGCCGCGTCACGCGCCACTTCGGCAGGAAGATGAGCAGCGCCCAGGCCAGGATCGCCAGGCCCGCGGCGTTAAAGAGCGCGACGTACATTTGGGAAACCTCACAGGGAGTAGACAGTCGCCGGTAGAAAAACAACTCCGCCGACCTTCGTCGTTGCTCTCACTACGACCGTACGGCCGCGAAAGTTCTTTCCCACTGTCTACTGTCTACTGACTAATTCTTTTTCATTCCTGCTTCTTCCCGGCGAGGAACTGCGCGGCGACTTCGGCGACGCGGCGGCCCTGGAAGCGCGCGGCGGCGAGGGCGGTCTCGTCGGGGCGGAGCTGGCCGTTGTTGCTCGTGAAGGACGCGCCGTAGGGGTTGCCGGACTGGAAGAGGATGGGGTCGACGTAGCCCGGCCCGACGATGACAGCGACTTTCACGCTCATAACTCTTCCCCCTGAATTTGATTGTCGGTTGAAACCTTGGCGCGGATTTTAGCGCGGAAGCGCGGCGGGGGCGAGCCGGCCCCGAGAAGAAGGCTCAGAAGGAGCGGGCGGGCGCGCCCTCGCCGACGACGAACGTGAGTTCGACCGCCGTCTCCGAGAGAGTTCTGACCCTAGCTTCGACGGACGCGCCGGCGCGGCCACGGGCGGAGAGCAGTTTGAGGATGACGCGTTTCGCCGCGGCGACTCTGGCGGGATTGTAGGGAGTTTCCGGGGAGACGCCGACCCGCCGCCGGAGCGCCGCGAGTACGCCGGCCTCGCTCACGCCCCGCAAGCCCTCGAACGCGAGCGAGCGGATGATGGGGCGCTCGGAGACGGTGAAGACGACGACGACACCGCCGCGCAGGCCGGGCCCGGTCGCCACGCGGGTCTGCGCGGGGTCGAGCAGCTCGATGCCCCGCAGGGCCTGGATGTCTCGGCGGAGCGTCGCCTCTTTGAAGGTCTCGCCCTGCCGGGTGCGGATGCGGCGGAGAATTTCTTCGGCGGTCAGGCGGCGGTTTCCCTCGATGACGACTTCCTCGACGATGCCGCCGGCTGGCCGCGCCGACTGTTTGAAGCCAGCGCCTTCGCCCTCGCCGTAGAGCGGCCCGACGCAGTTCTCAACCGCGCCCCGCAGGTTCGACTGCCGCGCTGTCACAAGGGAAGGGCAGAGGGTCAGCGAGAGAATTACCGACACAAAAGGGACGCCAAAAATTTTCACGCCCAACCCCCTCCCGGGAAAGCTGCGTGGGCCGCCGCCCTAAAGCGCGCGGAAGGCGGCGCGCGCGGCCTCGACGGTGCGGGCGATGAGTTCGTCGGTGTGGGCCGCGCCGAGGAAGGCGGCCTCGAATTGCGAGGGGGCGAGGTAGACGCCCTCCGCGAGCATGGCGTGGAAGAACTTGCCGTAGCGCCCGCGGTCGGCGCGCGCGGCCGAGGCCCAGTCGGTGACGGGTTCGTCCGTGAAGAACGCGGTGAACATCGAGCCGACGCGGTTCGTCACCACGGGGACGCCGGCCGCGCCCGCGGCCTCCGCCATCCCGTCGCAGAGCCGCCGCGCGGCGCGTTCGAGTCGCTCGTAGAGCGCGCCGTCGCGCAGCCGCCGCAGCGTCGCCAGCCCCGCGGTCATCGCCAGCGGGTTGCCCGAGAGCGTGCCCGCCTGGTAGACCGGCCCCGAAGGCGCGACCAGGCTCATGATGTCGCGCCGCCCGCCGTAGGCCCCGACGGGCAGGCCGCCGCCGATGATCTTGCCGAGCGTGGTCAGGTCGGGCGTGACGCCGTACAACTCCTGCGCGCCGCCGCGCGCGACCCGGAACCCGGTCATCACCTCGTCGAAGATGAGCAGCGCGCCGTGCCGCTCGGTGACGGCGCGCAAACTTTGCAGGTAGCCCTCGCGCGGCGGCACGCAGCCCATGTTGCCGACGACCGGCTCGACGATGCAGGCCGCGATTGATGCGCCGTGTTGGTCGAAAATCTGTTCGAGCGCGGGGGCGTCGTTGAAGGGGACGGTGATGGTGTGCTGCGCTAGACCTGCGGGGACGCCGGGGCTGTCGGGCAGCCCGAGCGTCGCCACGCCCGAGCCGGCCTTGACGAGCAGGCTGTCGCCGTGGCCGTGGTAGCAGCCCTCGAATTTGACGATGCGGTCGCGGCCCGTGAAGCCGCGCGCGAGCCGGAGCGCCGACATCGTCGCCTCCGTCCCGCTGTTGACCATCCGCACCATCTCGACCGAGGGGACGGCGTCAATAATCTCCTCGGCCATCTCGATTTCGAGTTCGGTCGGCGCCCCGTAACTCGTCCCGCGCCCGAGCGCGGCGTGCAGCGCGTCAATCACGCCCGGGTCGGCGTGGCCGAGAATCATCGGCCCCCACGAGCCGACGTAGTCTATGTAGGTGCGGCCGTCGGCGTCGGTCATCGTCGCGCCCTGCGCGCCCGCGATGAAGCGCGGCGTCCCGCCCACGCCGCGGAACGCGCGCACCGGCGAGTTCACCCCGCCCGGCATCAACTCGACCGCCCGCGCGAAAAGCTCCTCCGAACCCAACTGCCTGTCACCCGTGGCGCTCATGAGACTCATAGTAATAAGCCGGCGGGTGAAAAGGCAAAAGACGAGGGAAATCAAAGGGGGTGCGGAAGGCAGAGTGCAGAGTGCAGAATGAAAGCCGGCCTAGTTTTCATTCTGCACTCTGCCTTCCGCACCCCCTTCGCTTAGGCGGGTGTCGAATGTGAAGATGTGCCAGCGTTGGCCTTCGATGTCGCGGACGGCGGCGTCAACCGTCGCGCCCATGAAGTCGGCGACGGCCCGCCTCCAGAAGGCTTGCGCCGGCCTGTTGCGGTCGAGCACGCGCACCTCCCAGCGCCCCGGCAGTCGCCTCCACACCTCGTGCGCGGCTCGCGTCCCGACGCCGTGCCGGCGGTAGCCGCGGGCGACGAAGAACTCCGCCAAGTCCCACACGTCGGCGTCGCCGGAAACCACTGACCCCTTCCGCACGAGCACGAAGCCGGCCAGGTCGCCGTCGGCCTTGATGAGAAAAGGGAGGCGGGCGGCGTCCGTCCAGTAGAGGGGAAGCTCCGCGTAGCCGAAGCGCCCGTCGGGGCCGAGCCGCAAGTCGGCCATCTCGCTGAAGTCGTGCGCGTACAGTTCGAACAGGTTGGCGAGGACAGGCTCCTGGTCGGCCGCGGCCGCGATCACTTCCACACGCATCAGGTCGCCCCCGTTTCCGCCCGCGCCGCGTTGTCAATCGCGTACACGGCCTCGGGCAGGCCGTGCTCGTCGAGCCTGTTTCCCCGGTGCGTCATCCCGAGTTTCTCCGCGATCCTGACCGACGCGCGGTTGTCGGGCGCGATGGTCGCCACGATCCGCTTCAGGCGACATTTTCCGAAACCGTATTCGAGCATCGCCCGGGCCGCCTCGCTCGCCAGTCCCCCGCCCCAATACTGCTTCTTCAACGCGTAGATGACTTCCACCTCCGCGCCGCCGGGGCCGAAGACGAGGCCGCAGTAGCCGACGAAACGGTTGCCGTCTTTGGCGACGACCGCCGCGCACCCGAACCCGTGTTTACTGTAATTGACTTGCGACCTCTCGATCCACCGGCGGGTCTGTTCCCTCGACAGCGGCCGGCCGTCGCCGACGTGGCGCATGATGTCGGGGTCGGCGCAGACCTCGTACATCTCGTCGAGATCGTCCGCGCGGAGACCCCTGATGAAGAGCCTGTCCGTCTCCAAAACTTCCATAGGACAAATGACTCGCCCTCGCCCCGCGCCGGGGCCTCCGGGCCTTAGCCGAAAATGCTCCGCCAGCGGCGGTCGAGCGCGGAGCCGAAAAGGAAAGCGGTGAGCGAAGGCTGCTCGTGCGAGCGGTCGTAGCCGACCAGCTCGACGTAGGCGCGGCCCTCGACGCCGCGGCCGTCGCGCGCGCCGCGGACGGTGCACGCGCCCTCCCAGTAGACGATCATCGTCGTGCCGCGCGTGTCGAGTTCCTGATCCCTGAGGACGGGCGTGACGGTCACGTCGACGCCGACGCGCGGGGCCGTGAGACGCCAGCCGCTCGGGTAGACCACGCCGGTGTGCGGGCTGCGCCAGTGGGCGGTCGGTTCGAGCCGGAAGTCCTCGCGCGCGAGGTGCGTCCGCGCGCCGGCCGCGTCGACGAAGGTGCCGCTGCTGAAGGCGGAGGGCCGGCCCTCGCGGTCGCGGATGTGGTAGACCATCAGCTCCGTGCGGTCGCTCAACTGGAGGCTGAACCAGTCCCAGCCCTTCTGGCCGTCGGTCGTCTTCCACGTCCCGAACTCGCGATCCATCCACGCCTCGCCCGCGCAGCGCTCGGTCTCGCCGTGCCAGGTGACGCGTCCCCGCGCGTCCATCCGCGTGTAAGAGAAGTAGCGCGAAGCCTCGCCGTGATCCTTGAAGCTGACGCCGCCGCCCTCGTGCCCGTTGAGCGCGGCGGGCTTGGTCGGCGCGAGTTCGGCCTCGAAGATGAGGTCGTCGCCGAGCGTGGCGCGCAGGAGGTGTCGGCCGCGGGCCTCGCGCACCGTCCAGTCGCCGAGCCGGAGGTCGAAGCGGCGCGCGCTCGTGCGCGCGGGCGGGTCGAAGAGGCCGTTGGCGCTCTTGCGGTGCGCGTAGCGGAAG
>JALZHT010000273.1 GCA_030860645.1 Acidobacteriota bacterium | reverse complement strand
GCCCAGCTCGACCGTCACGGGGCGCTCCGTGTTCTCGCGCAGCGTCAGGCACGGGATGCCGAGCGCGGTCGTCTCCTCCTGGATGCCGCCCGAGTCCGTGAGCACGAGCCGCGCGCCGCTGTAGAGGCGCAGGAAGTCGAGGTAGCCGAGCGGCTCGACGAGCCGCAGCCGGCCGCGCCGCTCGATCTGTTCGAGCAGGCCGAATGAGGCGAGGTTCTGGCGCGTGCGCGGGTGGACGGGGAAGACGACGGGGAGGCGCGCGCCGACCTCGTCGAGCGCGGAGAGAATCCCGCGCAGAGTCCCGGCCTCGTCCACGTTCGAGGGCCGGTGCAGCGTGACGACGGCGTAGTCCTTCCCTTCCACCCCGAGGTCTGCGCGGGCCGTGGAGGCGCGCGCGCGTTCGAGCTGCCGGAAGAGCGAGTCGATCATCACGTTGCCGACCATGCGGATGCGCGAGGCGGGGATGCCCTCGGCGAGGAGGTTGCGGTCGGCGTCCTCGGAGGGCGTCAGCAGGAGGTCGCTGAGCTGGTCGGTGACGAGGCGGTTGATCTCCTCGGGCATCGCGCGGTCGCGGCTGCGCAGCCCGGCCTCGACGTGCGCCACGCGGACGAGGAGCTTGGCGCAGACGAGCGCGCAGGCGAGCGTCGAGTTCACGTCGCCGACGACCACGACCCAGTCGGGCCGCGCTTCGAGCACGACCGGCTCGAAGCGCTCCATGACGGCGGCCGTCTGTCGCGCGTGCGAGCCGGAGCCGACGCCGAGGTGCACGTCGGGCCGGGGCATCCCGAGGTCGCGGAAGAAGGCGTCCGACATGCGCTCGTCGTAGTGCTGCCCGGTGTGGACGACGAGGGGCGCGAACTCCGCGGCGCGCCGGCGCATCGCCTCCACGACCGGCGCGACCTTCATGAAATTCGGCCGCGCCCCCACGACGTTGATGACCTTCAGCATGCGGCGAAGAGGAGTCAGTTTTCAGTTTTCGGCGGCCGTCAGAGGCGGATGATCTTCGCGCAACTGGAGCGGCGGAGGTCTCTGCCGAGTGCGTTGCGGGTGTCGACGACGAGCTTCGACAGCTCGCACAGCCTCTTGTAGTCCACCCCGCTGTGGTCGGTGACGATGACGCAGCAGTCCGCCGCCTCCACCTCCTCGTCCGTGAGCGGGGCGGAGCGCAGCGGCGCGCCCCCGCCCTCGGTGTGCGTGTCGTCGAACCGCAGCTCCGGGATGAACGGGTCGTGGTAGCTGACCTCGGCCCCCTTCGCCCGCAGCCGGTCGATGATCGACAGCGCCGGCGACTCCCGCACGTCCGCGATGTCCTTCTTGTAGGCCACGCCGACGACGAGCACGCGCGAGCCGTTGACGGCCTTGCGCTCGCCGTTCAGCCCCTCGGCGACCAGCCGCACGACGTGCTCCGGCATCCGGCTGTTGACCTCCTCGGCCAGCCCGATGAACCGCGACTCGAAGCCGTGCTGGCGGGCCTTCCAGGAGAGGTAGTGCGGGTCTAACGGGATGCAGTGCCCGCCCAGCCCCGGCCCCGGGTAGAAGGGCATGAAGCCGAACGGCTTGGTGGCCGCCGCCCGGATCACCTCCCAGGTGTCGATCCCTAAGTGGTAGCAGAGCCGCGCCATCTCGTTCGCCATCCCGATGTTGACCGCCCGGAAGGTGTTCTCCAGCAGCTTCGCCGCCTCGGCCACCCTCGCCGACGAGACCGGGTGCACGTCGTCGACGATGGCCGCGTAGAGGGCCGCGGCCGCCTCGGTCGAGTCGTCCGTGCAGCCGCCGACGACCTTCGGGATGTTGTGCGTCCGGAACCGCGGGTTGCCGGGGTCGACGCGCTCCGGCGAGAAGGCGAGCAGGAAGTCCGCGTCGAGCCGCAGGCCCCGCCCCTCGAACATCGGGAGCAGCACCTCGTCGGTGGTGCCGGGGTACGTGGTGGATTCGAGGACGATGAGCTGCCCGCGCCGCAGCCGCCGCTGGATCTGCTCGGAGGCGGCCAGGATGTAGGAGATGTCCGGCTCCTTCGTCTTCCTGAGCGGCGTCGGCACGCAGATGATGACGCAGTCGCACGCGGCCAACTCGTCGAAGTCGGTCGTCGCGCGCAGCCGCTCGGAGGCGACGACCTCGGCGAGGGCCTCCGACGGCACGTCGCCGATGTAGCTCTCGCCGCGGTTGACGCCCGCGGCCTTCGCCGCGTCGACCTCGAAGCCCGTGGAGCGCAGGCCCCGCCGCGCGAACTCGACCGCCAGCGGCAGCCCCACGTAGCCCAGGCCGATCACGCCCACCCGCGCCCGCTTCGCCCCGATCAGGTTGATGATGTCGTCTTTGACCATCTTACTTGCCGACTCGAAAAAGGGGCCTTGCGGCCCCCTCCCCCGCCTTCCGGCGGAAACCTCGCGCGGGCCGCACCCCGCGCTCGCAACTTGTGCCCTCGCCTCGGCGCGCGGCCTCAGACGCCCGCGTTGACCTCCTCGCTGACGAGCACGCTGACGCGCTCGCGCAGCGCCACCTCGAAGCGGCGGGCCTCCTCGATCTCCGTGAACGAGAGCGCGCGCAACTGCTGCTCGATGCGGCGGCGGTAGTCTGAGACGAGCGAGTCCGAGACGTTCAGCCGGGCCGCGGCTTCGAGCTGCGTGATGTGCGCCGGGCTGAGGTAACAATACCACAGCACGCCGAGCATCCGGTCGTACTGCTTGGTCTTGCCGCGCACGGCCGCGTGCAGCCCCTTGAGGAAGCCGTCCACGCAGCCGGCGGCCTCCTGCTCGGACTCGCGGCGCAGGAGCGACTGCTCCGGGTTCTCGCGCCCGTCCACCGGCTCGAACTGGCGGCCCTCCTCGCCGTCGTCGCCGCCGATGGGGACGAGGTAGATGTCCATCACGGGGAGGCGCGACATGACGAGGCCGCGCAGCGCCCGCACGTCCACGGGCGAATCGCAGGCTTCGAGCACCGAGACGATGAGGTCTTCGAGGTCGGAGTTGCTGATGATGATCTGGGCGTCGCCCGTGCAGCCGACCATCCGCGTGTCGCGCTGGCGGACGGGGATCATCTGCACGCGCTGTTCGAGCTCGGCGGCGGCGCGGCGCGGCTTGTCGTCGCGCCACTCGCGCAGCCCGTAGACGCGGTCGACGAGCCGGCGGTGCACCTCCTCCTCGCCCGCGCCCGCCGCGTCGAGGCGGCGGAAGTTGGCCGAGGACTGGATGATGGTCGAGATGCGGCGGGCCAGCCGGTAGCTCTCCGGGTGGCGCTTCCGGAGCTCGGCCGTCAGCAGGTTCGTCAGCTCGATCTGGCCGATCTCGCACTCGATCTCCGAGTCGGTCATGGCCGAGTCCAGGTAGTGCTGGAAGCGCGACTTGGCGAGGAGCGTGACGAAGAGCTCCTGCGTGAGGTCGGTGTAGGCGCTGCCGCGGTCGCCCTCCTCGACGAGCAGGCCGGCGCTGTGCGAGGCGCGCACCAGCGGGTGGTTGACGACGAGCCGCTGCAGCTCGGCCCAGAGGCGCGACACGTCCGAGCGGCGCAGCGCCTCGACCCACGCGCCGGCGTGTCGCGCGGGGCGGTCGGGGGCGCGCTCCGACTCTTTGGGTGACTGCTCTTCGGCACTCGTCATGGGATCGTTTGTGCGTTGATCTTGGTCGGCGGATGCAGCCATGTTACTGGTATTTATTCGTCAGGAGCAAGGCCGCAGGAGGTTCCGAGACGCCGGTTGAGGAGGCTCAAGGGAGGGGCGGCGTGGTATGTCTCGGCGCTTCTCAAGCGTTAGACGAAGGCGACCTTATACCACGAGACGCGGCCCGTGCGGAAGTGTGCGCCTGCGCTACGGCTGGCTCTGGAATGGGGATGACCTTGCAGGGGAACCGCGCCGATTAGCCGCGAAGGGGAAAAGGGCGCGGCCACCGTGAAGGAGTTTTCGGGGCGGGGCACCGGCGAACCGGGGTGCCACCCGAACACGCCAACGATGGTAACAGCAATCCCGCAAATGAGCAACATCTTTTTACACCGCGGTCAAGGCGTTGATAACTCAGGAGAAAAGTTAACCGCGCGCGGCTCCCGCCGGGGCCGAAGTGTGGAAGACGGCGGGGATTGATATTTTAACTTCCCCTGAACAAAGCGAAGCGCCTGAACGAGGGTCGACGGCTGCTGTGGTTCCTCGCCACGTATCTTTCCGCCCCGCCTACGGTTCGGGCTGTGCCTTTCAAAACCGGCGCTTCTAACGCCAGAGCTGCCCGCGGTGGACACCCTTCCCGGCCCGCGGGTGGGCCGTCAAGGTGAGACCTCAAGGAGGGACCATGCGTTCTGCGAGCACAGCCAGCTTCCGTAAGACCCTGACCTGCCCCACGGCCGGAGCGCTGCTCCGGTACGCGCAAGAGTCCCTCACGGAGGAACGGCGCGCCTCGGTCGCCGTCCACGTCGCGGCCTGCGACTTCTGCGGCGCGGAGGCGCAACTGCTCTCCCGCTTCGCGCCGCCGGCGAAAGCTCTCCCCTTCGTCGCCGCCCCGCTCCCGCACCACCTGCGCCGGCTGGCCGAAGACCTCCTGCCCCTGCCCTCGTACAACCGCGCCCGGTTCGCCGAGTCGCTCCTGGAGATCGAACGCCTGACGCTGACCGACGCCTGACGGCCGCGGGCCGGTAAGTTCAATTCGACATGGAGGCACGGAGGCACGATTAATGACTTTGACCGTGCCTCCGTGTCTCCGTGTTTAATCTCCGCGCGCCGGGCGCTCAAGCCGCAAACTGCAATCGCCCCGCCTATTCTTCTCTCGCCGCCCCGCCGTCGTAGAGTTCGTTGATGAGCGCGCCGTACTTCTCGTCGATGACGCGCCGCTTCACCTTGAGGGTCGGGGTCAGTTCCCCGCCGTCTATCGAGAACTCGTCGGGCAGGAGCGCCACGCGGCGGACGCGCTCGTAGTCGGCGAGCGGCCGGGTCAGCTCGATCACGTCGCGCTGGACGAGCTTGACGGCCTCCGGGTCCCGGCTCCACGCGCCGCGCGGCGTGTGCCGCCCGGCCTGCGGCGTCGGG
>JALZHT010000272.1 GCA_030860645.1 Acidobacteriota bacterium | reverse complement strand
GCTCAACCCGCTCGCTACCGCTCGCGGCTCTGTTCGTGTCGTAGCTCAAATACGTGGCGCTCAGTTGTACGTTAGCGAACGGAAGGCGTCCGGGTGCTTCGTTAGAATGAAGAATCCCTTAGAACGGAAAGTGTGGGCCGTGGGGCGGCGTGTGAGTCGGGCCGCGGGCGGGTAGAATCGTCTGCAACGTTCTGAGCAACATCTTTCGATAGGAAATCAGAAACCGTGCGGGCGCGCATCCCTGTCTCCACTTACCGGCTCCAGTTCAACCACCAGTTCACCTTCCGACAGGCCGCGGCGCTCGTCGACTACTTCCGCGAGCTGGGCGTCACAGACCTCTACGCCTCGCCCGTCCTCAAGGCCCGCGCCGGCAGCCTCCACGGCTACGACGTCGTCGACCACACGAAGCTCAACCCCGAGGTCGGGACCGAGGAGGAGTTCGCGGGCCTCGGCCGGCTCCTGCGCGAGCGCGGGATGGGCGTGTTGATGGACGTGGTGCCGAACCACATGTGCATCGCCGGCTCGGAGAGCCGCTGGTGGCTCGACGTGCTGGAGAACGGGCCGTCCTCGCCCTTCGCGCGCTTCTTCGACGTGGACTGGGACCCGCCCAACCCGAACCTCAAGAACCGCATCCTGATCCCCATCCTCGGCGACCAGTTCGGCCGCGTGCTGGAGAAGCAGGAGATCAAGATCACCTACCGCGACGGCGCGTTCCACGCCCACTACTACGAGACGACGCTGCCCGTCGCCTCGCGCACCTCGACGCTCGTCCTCGACCTCGTGCTCCGAGACCTCAAGGCCCGCCTCGACCCGGAGCACCCGGACGTGCTCGAACTCGAAAGCATCATCACGGCGCTCCGACACCTGCCGCCGCGCACCGAGACCGACCCGGCCCGCGTCCGCGAGCGCCGCCGCGAGAAGGAGGTCGTCAAGCGGAGGCTTTCGACGCTCGTCAAGGAGAGCAACGACGTGCGCGCGTCCGTCCACTCGGCGCTCGCCGAGCTGAACGGCACGCCGGGCCGCCCGCCGAGCTTCGACCTGCTCGAAGAGCTGCTCAGCGACCAGGCGTACCGCCTGAGCTTCTGGCGCGTCGCCTCGGACGAGATCAACTACCGGCGCTTCTTCGACGTGAACGAGCTGGCCGCCGTCCGCGTCGAGGAGCGCCCCGTCTTCGCGGCCGTCCACGAGGTCGTCTTCCGGCTCATGCGCCAGGGGCTGGTGACGGGCCTGCGCATAGACCACGTTGACGGCCTGCTCGACCCGCTCAAGTACCTGCGCGACCTCCAGCGCGAGGCCGCCGCGACGCCGCGGCCTCGCGGCAGCGGCCAGTCAGAAGACGGAGAGGAGCCGGGCGGGGAAGTCGAGAGGGAGATGCCGTGTTACGTCGTCGTCGAGAAGATACTCGGCCACGACGAGCAGCTCCGGCGCGAGTGGCCGATCCACGGGACGACCGGCTACGAGTTTTTGAATGCGCTGGGCGGCGTCTTCGTCGAGCACGCGAACGCGCAGGCGCTCCGCGAACTGTACCGCGACTTCACCGGCTTCGCGACGCGGTTCTCGGATTTGCTCTACGAGTGCAAGAAGCTCATCCTGCGCGCGGCCATGTCGAGCGAGCTGCACGTGCTGGCGCGCAGGCTGGCGCGCATCTCCGAGCAGCACCGCTTCTCGCGCGACTTCACCCTGAACAGCCTCCAGCACGCGCTCGGCGAGACCATCGCCTGCTTCCCCGTCTACCGCAGCTACATCCGGCGCACGCAAGAGTCGGTCTCGCCCGACGACCGCCTCCACATCAACGCCGCCGTCCGCGCCGCCAAGCGCCGCAACGCCGCGCAAGACCCCTCGATCTTCGACTTCATCGGCTCGCTCCTGCTGCTCGAAGACCCGAAGGGCACGCGCCCGGCCGGGCGCGCCGCGCGCCGCGACTTCGTCCTGCGCTTCCAGCAACTCACCAGCCCCGTCACGGCGAAAGGTCTCGAAGACACGGCCTTCTACCGCTTCTACCCGCTCGCCTCCCTGAACGAGGTGGGCGGCGAGCCGGCCATCATCGGCATCCCCCTGGCGCGCTTCCACGAACGCAACCAGCAGCGGCGGGAGAGTTGGCCGCACGCGCTCTCGGCCACCGCGACGCACGACACCAAGCGCGGCGAGGACACCCGCGCGCGCATCAACGTCCTCTCCGAGATGCCCGAGGAGTGGAACCAGGCCATCCACCTCTGGCGCGACATGAACCGCGCGCGCAAGGCGCGCTTCGAGGGCGCGGAGGCGCCGGACTCGAACGAGGAGTACCTGCTCTACCAGACGCTCGTCGGCACGTGGCCGCTCGCGCCGATGAACGACGAGGAGCACGGCGCGTACGTCTCGCGGATACAGGAGTACATGCGGAAGGCTTTGAAGGAGGCCAAGCTGCACACGAGTTGGATCAACCCGGACGAGGCTTACGAGCGGGCCGTCGGCGAGTTCGTCGCCGCCGTCCTCGACGCCGGTGAGGGCAACCAGTTCCTCAGAGACTTCGCCGAGTTCCAGCGGGTGACGGCGCGCTGCGGGATGCTCAACTCGCTCTCGCAGACGCTTTTGAAAATCGCCTCGCCCGGCGTCCCCGACTTTTATCAAGGGACTGAACTCTGGAGCTTCACCCTCGTCGACCCCGACAACCGGCGGCCCGTAGATTACGAACGCCGGCAGTCGCTCCTCGCCGGTTTGCGCGCGCGGGGCGACGGCGACCGGGCCGCGCTCGTCGGGGAGCTTCTCGACAGGCCCGGGGACGGGCGCGTCAAGCTCTACGTGACAACGCGCGCGCTCAACTTCCGCAAGGCGCGGCGCGAGCTGTTCCGGCGCGGCGACTACCTCCCGCTCGAAGCCGCGGGCCGGCGCGCCGGTAACGTCGTGGCCTTCGCGCGCAAGGACGGCGAGGACGAAGTGGTCGTCGTCGCCGGCCGCTTCTTCACGCGGCTCGGCGTCGGGCGGGCGGGGCCGCTCCGCCTGCGCGCCGCGGCGTGGGACGACACGACGCTCGCGCTCGGCGACCAACTCGGCGGCGCGCGCTGGCGCGACCTCTTCACCGGAACCGAGTTCGACGCGCCCGAGGGCCGAAGAACTCTGCGGCTGTCGGACGTGCTTTCGCCTCTGCCCGTCGCGCTGCTTGAGCGCGTAGCTGAGTGAAAGCACCGCGCGTAAGTTGGTAGGGGCGGGGCTGGTTCCCGCCCGCTGAGATTCGATAAAGACCAGGCTGGGTGAAACAAACGTCGGGCGGGGACTGCCCTGCACTTAAAGAACAAGGGGTCGTTATGAACTCTCCCCAACATGATTCTCAAGACTCGGACGGGCCGGGCTGGCGACTCCAGTTCGGCGCGCGGCCGCAAGAGGACGGGAGCACGCTCTTCCGCGTGTGGGCTCCGCTGGCCGAGAGCGTGGCCGTGAAGATCGTCGGCGGCGAAGCGCAGACCGTCTCGATGGGGCGCGGCGACGAAGACGTTTTCGAGGCGCGCGTCGCCGGCGTCGGCGCGGGCGCGGATTACTTCTACCTGCTCGACGGCGAGCGCGAGCGGCCCGACCCGGCCTCGCGCTTTCAGCCCGCCGGCGTCCACGGCCCCTCGCGCGTCGTCCGCCCCGAGGAGTTCGCGTGGACGGACGAAGGCTGGCGCGGGATTCAACTCAAAGACTACGTCATCTACGAGCTGCACACGGGCACGTTCACGCCCGAGGGCACGTTCGAGGCCGTCATCCCCAGGCTCGCGCACCTCAAGTCGCTCGGCGTCACGGCCGTCGAGCTGATGCCCGTCGCCGAGTTCCCCGGCGCGCGCAACTGGGGCTACGACGGCGCGCACCTCTACGCGCCGCAGTCCACCTACGGCGGCCCCGCTGGTCTGAAAAAACTGATCGACGCGTGCCACCGCGAGGGCCTCGCCTTCGTCCTCGACGTGGTCTACAACCACCTCGGCCCCGAGGGCAACTACCTCGGCGAGTACGCGCCCATCTTCAGCCAGACCTACAAGTCGCCGTGGGGCGACGCGCTCAACTTCGACGGCGCGGACTCCGACGGCGTCCGCCGCCACTTCCTAGACAACGCGCTCTACTGGCTCGCCGAGTACCACGTCGACGCGCTCCGCCTCGACGCCGTCCACACCATCTTCGACTCAAGCCCCGTCCACCTCCTCGCCGAGCTGGCCGCCGGCTTCCGCCGCGAGGCCCGCGCGCTGGGTCGCGCGGCCTACACCATCGCCGAGAGCGACCTCAACGACGTGCGCGTCATCCACCCGGAGGCGCGCGGCGGCTGGGGCCTCGACGCGCAGTGGAGCGACGATTTTCACCATTCACTTCACGCCTATCTGACCAAAACCGAGCGCGGCTACTTCGCCGACTTCGGACGCCTCGCCGACCTCGCCAAAGCCGCCCAGGAGGGCTTCGTCTACGACGGCCGCCGCTCCGCCTTCCGCCGCCGCCGGCACGGGACTTCTTCCGCCGAGCGGCCCGGCGAGCAGTTCGTCGTCTGCATCCAGAACCACGACCAGATCGCCAACGGCTACTGGGGCGACCGCCTCTCGCGCCTGCTGACCGTCGAGCAGCACAAGCTCGCGGCCGCCGTCCTCTTCGCCGCGCCCAACGTGCCGATGCTCTTCATGGGGCAGGAGTGGGGCGAGCGCGCGCCGTTCCTCTACTTCACCAGCCACACCGACGCCGCCCTCGGCCGGGCCGTCCGCGAGGGGCGCAGGGAGGAATACTCTTCGTTCGTCCGCGACGAGGGCGAGACCGTGTCGGCCGTCGGCGGCTTCGCCGACCCGCAGTCGGAGCTGACCTTCCGGCGCTCGAAGCTCGCGTGGGAGAGTTTGGGGGAGTCGCCGCACGCCGAGGTTTTGCAGTTTTATCGTGACCTCATCGCGACACGGAAAAGGTATTCGTGCCTCTCGAACTGCGACAAGGCCCGCGCGCGCGTCCGCTTCGACGAGGGCCGCCGCTGGCTCGCCGTCGAGCGCGGCGACGCCGACGGCACGCGCGCGCTCCTCCTCTGCAACCTCGCCGAGGCGGGAC